>QBWF01000013.1 GCA_003283665.1 Prochlorococcus sp. AG-315-I14
CCTCTATTGAATCTGAGAAAATTATTGTCTCTTCACCTGATTCAAAAAAGGGACCTATAAGTTTTTTGTCCGGTTCTATAACAAGTCTTACCCTCAGCTGGCTAGCTCTTTTGATAAGTAGGAAAATTGTCTATTATTTTATGGATCATAGCCCCGTTTATTCTTCTCCAATAGCTCAAAATATTGCTTCTGGCTTTAAAACATTAATAATAGGTATGAGCTTTCTAGCTACGTTTACATTTGGATTTATCGGATTAGGTTTATTTTTAGTTTTTATTCGAAGCTTATTCGAAGTCAAAACAGTTAAAAGTGATTAGTATTTAAAGGTTATATGAGTTATCAAAGGTTAAAATATGACGATTCATGACCTTGGACTTTTAGTTTTATTGCTCAGTCCAGGGATGCTGCTTTCTGTGTTGCTGTTATCTACTTTTGCAGCAGGTGGGTAATCAGGCACAGTCTGAGATAGTTTGGAATAATAAACCGGTAATTCCGGGCCTTCTGTTAAAACTGTGAAAGGTACTCTTTTATTTAACGCACTTCGCGAAGCCATTGATGAAGAGATGGATAGAGATCCATTGGTTTGTGTAATGGGTGAAGATGTTGGACAGTATGGGGGGTCTTATAAAGTCACTAAGGATTTGTATGAAAAATATGGAGCTATTAGAGTCTTAGATACTCCAATTGCAGAAAATAGTTTTACGGGAATGGCAGTTGGTGCCGCTATGACAGGCCTAAGGCCAATAGTTGAAGGAATGAATATGGGTTTTTTATTACTCGCTTTCAATCAAATCTCAAATAATATGGGGATGTTGAGGTATACAAGTGGTGGAAATTTTACTATTCCAACAGTTGTAAGAGGACCTGGTGGAGTTGGCCGTCAACTAGGAGCTGAACATAGCCAGCGATTAGAAGCTTATTTTCATGCTGTACCTGGTATAAAGATTGTTGCTTGCAGTACCCCAACAAATGCTAAAGGTTTAATGAAAGCAGCTATTAGAGACAATAATCCAGTTCTCTTTTTTGAACATGTTCTTTTATATAACCTTTCTGAAGAGTTACCAGGAGGAGAATATGTTTGTGCTTTAGATCAGGCAGACCTTGTTAAGGAGGGTACTGATGTCACGATACTGACATACTCAAGAATGCGTCATCATTGTTTAAAAGCAGTAGAGACATTGGATGAAAAGGGTATAGATGTTGAGTTGATTGATTTAATCAGTCTTAAACCCTTTGATATGAAAACTATTGCTAAATCTATAAAAAAAACTCATCGAGTTCTTATCGTTGAAGAATGTATGAAAACTGGAGGTATTGCGGCTGAATTAATGTCATTAATAATTGAAAATTGCTTTGATGATTTAGATTCACAACCTGTACGTCTATCTAGTCAGGATATACCAACTCCATATAATGGTAACTTGGAAAATCTAACAATCATCCAACCTCATCAGATCGTAGAAGCTGCAGAAAAAATAATAGATAATGGAGTAGATAATTAGATATGAGCCGTCAAAACTATTGGCTCGGTTTTATTATTGCTCTTGCAATTTTGTGCTTTTATGTTTGTACTAATTTTCCATTCCAATTAGGATTAGATCTTCGCGGTGGTAGTCAGTTAACATTAGAAGTTCAACCTACTAAAGAATTCACCAAAATTTCTTCAGATCAAATGGAGGCGGTAAAGGCCGTTCTTGATAAAAGAGTAAATGGACTTGGTGTGGCTGATTCACAGCTGCAAACAATAGGAACAGATCAGCTGTTACTTGAATTGCCTGGTGAACAGGATCCTTCAGGTGCAGCAAAAGTTTTAGGTGAAACAGCTTTATTAGAATTCCGAGTTCAGAAAGTTGGGACAAGAGATTCACTTAAAGAACTTCAAGCTTTAAGATCTAGAGTCTCTGGATTTATTAAGATATTAGAAACTAGAAATAATAAATCATTAAACATTAATCCATTAATTAAAGAAAATAACGATCTTGTTAATCTATTTAAGAAATATAATCTTATACTCGATTCCTCCTCTCAGAGCGAATCTTTTCTTCTTTTAAGAAACGCAATTAATAAAGATATTGCAAATCTTTTTGATAGTACATCTTTAACTGGTAAAGATCTAATTAGTGCTGGACGTAGACAAGAACAAAATATGACTGATTGGGAAGTTACTTTGAGTTTCAACGGAGAAGGAGGCGAGAAATTTGCAGATCTGACCAAATCAATTGCGGGTACCCCTAGATTGTTGGGAATTGTGATTGATGGCCTTTCTTATAGTGAAGCGAGTGTTGGCCAACAGTTTAAAAACGCTGGCATCACAGGTGGATCTGCAACCATAAGCGGGAATTTCACTGCTGAAGCAGCTCGAAACTTAGAAGTTCAGTTAAGAGGGGGTTCTTTACCCCTACCAGTAGAAATAGTACAAATTAGAACAATTGGACCATCACTTGGGGCTGAAAATGTTCGTTTAAGTCTTTTTGCTGCCTTAACTGGATTGGGATTAGTTGGTTTCTTTATGATATTTATATATAGATTGGCTGGTTTTGTTTCTGTATTGGCATTGTCCTTTTATGCTCTATTTACCCTTTCAATATATGCTATTTTACCTGTAACATTAACATTACCAGGAATAGCTGGATTTATATTAAGTATCGGGATGGCGGTGGATGCAAATGTACTTATATTTGAGAGATTAAAAGAAGAACTTTTCAGTGGTAATACTTTAATTCGTTCGATAGATGCAAGTTTCAAAAATGCTTTTTCATCTATTATTGATGGTCATTTAACTACATTGATAAGTTGTATAGCTCTGTTTTATTTAGGTACAGGATTTGTCAAAGGTTTTGCAGCAACACTGGGTATTGGAGTTCTATTGAGTTTGTTTACTGCTTTAACCTGCACTAAATCAATTCTTAAATTCTTAATGTCTTATAAGGGACTTAGACGTGTCTCCAATTTTGTTAATCCAAAAAAGATTTCTATACCAGCTGTTACCATTCAATAATTATGAAATCAACTAATAACTCAATGAATAGTCGGGCACAAATAAAACTATCGAAAAATAGGAGATTAGTATGGTTTATTTCAGGATTTCTTTGTTTAACTTCTGTTATTGGAATGTTTGCTAGTTATCTAAATCCTAGTATTAATAGTCCTTTAAACTTAGGCCTTGATTATACAGGAGGAACTCAGATAACCCTAGAAAGAGAATGTCAAAATAAATGTGAGAAAATTAATACGCAAGAAATTTCCCAAAATCTTAATAAACTCAGTTTTGTTAATCCTAATAAAGAATCTATTAAGTCTCCTAATTTAGAACGTTCCGAAATTAGATTGTTAGATAATTCAAATATTATTTCTATTCGTCTACCATTTCTTTCTGCTTCTCAATCTGATATTGTTATTGAAAATATTAATAAGAGATTTGGTCCTTTTTTACCTTCAAATACATCAGTAGAAATTATAGGTCCCAGTCTTGGTAATCAACTTCTAAAAAGTAGTTTAATATCTCTTTTGGTTGCATTCAGTGGGATTGCATTATATATAAACTTCAGATATGACAAAACATATTCATTCTTAGCTCTGCTTGCGCTTTTTCACGATGTTATAATTGTGTGCGGAGTATTTGCGTGGCTAGGTTACATTAAGGGTGTTGAAATAGATTCACTATTCGCTGTTTCTCTGTTAACCATTGCAGGTTATTCTGTTAATAATACTGTTGTGGTATTTGATAGAATTAGGGAGAGAAGAAAAATTGATAATGAATTCTCGTTAAAACTTCAGATAGATAATGCTGTAAGTGCAACATTAACTAGGACCATATATACAAGTTGCACTACATTACTTCCATTATTATGTATTTTAACTTGGGGTGGATCTACACTTTATTGGTTCTCATTTTCATTAATTATTGGGGTTGTTACTGGGTCATGGTCTAGTATTGCACTTGCTCCTTCATTGTTATCAATTAGTCTTAAAAGTGACATAGATAAATAATTTCTAGTGTTGAGATTCCAGATATTTAACGTGATTAAATATAATTTAATTCAAATAATTTTGTATATATTAGCAATATATGAATTAAGGGTTGATCTGAAACTATTATTTGATTACTTTACGATAACAACTCTTTTCTATACATTAGTTAGTCATCCACTTTCTTTAAGTGTTCTTTTGTTGATGCCATACTTCTTCAGATTTAAGTTTAAATAACTATTCAAGTTATTTCATATAAACTTATAACTATGATTTCTTAGATTTTTTGGCGGATTTGGGTTCAATAACTGACAAAAGCTCTTCCATTTGTGTCATAAGTTTTTTTACATCTGTGGGTTCAGGGAGAGTTAATTCTTCAGTTACACCTAAGTGCATTTTTCTTAATTCAGTCCTTAAAATCTTTAAAGAGGCCTTGACCTCCTCCTTTTTCTCTTTAGCCGTAGCCATTTCTATGCATGATTTTTTATTTTTATATTATACATTATTAACTAATTATTTCATAAGTTATCGTAATTATATATCCACCAAATAAATTTAAGAATTTTATTTCTCGTTTTACTTGAATTGTATTTCTTTATAATGATAGTAGAATTAATTTATGAATAGAACAGTCAAAGAGTATCTAGCTGTCCAATACAAAATATCAATGTTCTTCAAATCAATTAACTTTAAATTTCTTATAATATTCATATTATTCTTTATCATATACCTAGCTTTATACATCTGGGTTGACCCATCATCTCAAAGTCTTGTTGCTCATGACGAAGGACTATATGCAAGAAGGGCGAGATTATTGGAAGAATCTAATAATTGGTTTATACCTCCATTTGAAGACGCTCACCACAAGACATTAGGAAGTTATTGGTTAATTGCATTGGCAATTAAATTTTCTGGCTTTAGCGAACTATCTATAAGATTTCCAAGCTTCATCTGTTCTTTTATTAGCATTATACTTGTCTTTTTAATTACAAGAGAACTTTCTAATAAACGAGCCGGAATTATTTCCGTTATTGCACTTATTTCTATGCCTTTATGGATTCAGTATTCAAAATATGCTAGTCCAGATATGGCCTTTGTAACCTGTTCTCTTACAGCCATTTATTCCTTAATTAAAGCATTCTCAAAATCTTATTCTAGTAGAAGTATTTATCTTTTCTTATTTTCATTTTCTCTTTCAATAGGTTTCTTTTTTCGTAGTTATATGATTTTTATTCCATGTATAGCATTAAGTCCTTATCTAATTAATAACCTTAAAGAAGATAAAATAAATTCATTTTTTGCATTATTTCTGGGTTTTTTAATAGGTTTTATCCCGACTTCATTAAACCTCTATTTTGCTTATAAAACACATTATATAGAAGGAATAACATCACTTTTTGATTTTGCCAGGAAACAAGCAATTGGTCCCAGTATCATAAAAGATCTATATTACATGCCACTGAACTTTTTCTATTTAACATTACCTATTGGATTTATTATTATTTTATTATATCTATTTGCTACACCAAAAAATACAATTAATTCTCCCTCACTTATTTATGGATATCCATTAATTTCTACATTTATATTGCTGTCAATGTCAAAAACATATGCTCACTATTTCTTATTCTTGTTGCCCTCACTAGCTATATACTTTGCTATTTTTATTGATTCATATGCCTTTAAATATTCCTATTCCTTCAAATCTATTAAATATCTACTTTTATTTTTCTTAATTATTATGACAATAACAATTTCCACTTCCGCCTTTATATATAAATATAAGTTTTTAGATCTTTCAGTTGAGCATTTGAAATATTCATTACTTATAAGCACTTTGTTTATAGTATCTTATTTATATTCTATAAATAATATTATATTTAAATCATTTGATAAGAATTTATTTAAGCTGTTTTTACTTTTTACAATTCCACAACTATTAGGTATTAGCCTTTTATACAACTTAGGTGTAATTGGTAATCCCAATTCATCTCTAAAGAAATTTATTTCTGATAAGACACTTATCGAAGTTTCAAATACTAATAAAATATATTTGTTAAATCTGAATTCTAAAACAAATACTCTATTATCCTATTATCTTCCATCTTCTAAGACAATAGACTCACTTATATTACTTCCAAAAAATTCATATTTTATTACTTCAGACTCTAATCTTTCATTAGAATTAAGAAGCTCTAAATATTATAATTTAATTAAGAGATCTGGTAATAATTACTTATTTTTAAACAATTTAAGTTTTAGTGATTAATATTAATTATATTTGCTCTAGATATTATGCTTAAAAATGCCTATAAAAACTTCTGGGTTCCAATTATGGGTAGACTTCTTACTAATTTTATTCCCATGTTAGAAGGACATCCACCTAAGAAAAAACCTACATATGATATAGACGGTACAAAAAAATAATTATCGCGGTAAGGGAGCACCATGACAATGAGAAACTGCTAATGAGTTTAAATCCATTTCATTTAGTTTGTTAATATTATTATTTTCTAAATACTTTATAGTTTTAGTAATACATGATGAACTTGAAGAAGTATATTTTACAATTGGATAGAAATATAAAATTCCAGCAACTATTAATAACAAATATAAAATACTTTTTTTATTATCGTTAAGGAAACTTTTTGTTTGTTTTTTAGTCTTTAAGAGCTTTGATAGCCATGAATCTGGTAATCCAATTTGAACAAATAATATTTCAACCCACCAAGGTAGATTTGTCTGTTGGTTTTCTGACTTAGTTTTCATTTGTTTCTTTATTTCAGACCTATGAAATCTATTTTAATTGTTGTGTAGAGCTTTATCATATCAAAATGACTAACAATTAAAATATATCCCATATTTATTAAAATGAAAACTCTTTCATCCATTTGTTATGAGTATTTACTCTTATTCTGTAGTTTTTTCTTGAATAGCTCAGATTATTATTGATTTTTCGAATAATTGTGGTGTATTATTTTTTTAGGATCTAATCTTTTTAATGGCCCGAAGAAGACGAAAATTAAGTCCTGAACTTGAAAAAAACATTTCATTAGCAAAAAAACAGGTCGAACTGATAACAGCGATAATCCATGATATTAACGAAGAAGACATTCAAGAAGAATATAAGTCAGCATTTCTCCCTGTAATGTCTTCTTATATGTCATTAGACCAGTTATATAAAGATATAGGTTTTAATGACGATACAAATAATATTTATAATGAATATCTAACTAATTTAGACAAGTTTAAGAATGAATATGAAATTTAGATTATATATATATTAATAAAGTTTTAAAAATGTGTTTTGATTTTAATAATAAAGTGTACTTTTATATATTAACGTTTATATTTAATTTCTTAATTATAATACCTCAATCTTATTCTGGATTTAATAGCTTTGACTATTCTAAAACGTTTTCATCTATTAATGAGTTGGCTATAAATAAACATTCCTCTAAACCTGATTTCACTACAAATCCACCATTATTTAAATTATATGGTCCTTTATTGATAGATATGAATAATATCAGATATAAGAATAGTATCTTTTTTGTTCCTGTATTAAATGACCAGTCAAAGCCTCTTATACTGGCTATTTATTGCGCTAAATCACTTATAAATGTTAAGGGTTCTTATGGTTGGAAGGGTTGGAGCCAGTCCTTTTATTCTTTCGAAAACAACTTGCTAAGTAAGTTATGTGATTCTTTTAATTAAACTTTCTTTACTATAGATAATTCCATTTAGCCCTTATATCTCTATATAATTTGCATTTAATTTTTTTTGTTATATTTATTCTTGTTAACTGAATTGGTTTTCTTTCTTAAATTGTCAGATGTTAAGTTTTTTTTACTTTAATATAATTGTTAGTTTAATTTAATTAAATGTCTAATAATTATTTAAAACTTGATAATGCTATGAATATGATCAAAGAAAATTTGCTTAGAGATCTATCTGACTCAGTACTAGAAACAAGTAAAAAAAGAAATAATTTTATTAATAAAGTTTCTTTTTCTGAGAAACATAAGGATTAGTTTTATTTATTAACTCATATAAATCATTTTCTTCTAGTTTTGTCACAAGATATACTTCTTGTACTGTTTTTCCTTTTCTAGCTACTAATTTATAACCTTCACTCGTCTTTCGGCTTACTTTTAATGTTAATTGTTCATTTCTACTATTTGTCTGCGAAAGACATGCAGGAGTAATAGTTTTAATTGCTGAATTTTTTGACATGATTGTTAGCCACTTGATGAGTCCATCGATATTTGTGCTGTGATTTCGGACCAATCTACCCATAGCTCATTAAATTAAATTTAATTACCCTTTTTTTTAATTTTAATAATTTTAGCTTAATGTCTTAATTTTCGTTCTCGATAAGATATAATTTAATTATTTCTAATTTATTATGATATTTACGTTAGGTTGGGCATCTTTAGCAGCAATCTTTACCTTTTCTATCGCTATGGTTGTGTGGGGGAGAAATGGAGATGGATCCATTGACATTTAGGCTATAAGAATGTCATTTGACTTTTCATTGTATAAGATTCTATCTATAGTATCAATCTCTTTACTTATATTTATAACGATAGGTGCGACCTACATAACCATTATTGATTGGAAAGACAAAAGAAAGAAATAATTAATATTGATTTTTATTTACTTTTATTTTGTTTAATCGTTTGAGCTATTATTTCAAGAGCTTGATTCATTTTTTCAATATTAGACCTATAAAGACTAATGTCTTTTTCAACTCTTTCCTTTGGATACCCTATTAAATCCGTAAGTTTCAATATCTCACTATCTAATTCTTTGATCTCAATCTTATCGTAATCTGTTATTTCTTTAATCATTTTATATATACCAATTGCATTAATACGACTGTAATAACTATCATCTATTTTACTATCATCTATAGATTCAATATTTCCAGATAAATCCTTAAGAGTAATTGAGTTTAATTTCGTAGCTAATTGCTCTGCCTTAGAGTCTATTTCATCGGGATTAAATCCATTACAATTACAAATTGCATTAAACAAAAGCGTTAAGTGATCATTAGGTTTATAGCCATTAGTAAATACATTAAACAGTTCTTTTAAGCCAAGAGCAAAAACAGGAGTTAGCTTAAAATTTTTTTGATGACTTAATAAGTGCAGTTCGACTAATAATTCGTCAGCAAGCTTTCTGTATATAGGAGGTATTACATAAGGAAACTCCTTGTAAAAGTCTGATTTACTGTCTGTGATCGTTGATCTTTGAATCAATTTAATCCAACTTTATTCTTAAGAGACCATAGCTCAGCCCGTGACCTGGTTAGGATCATGAAAACCGACCATTGATCGATGATTCCTATTGTAATTGAAGAATCTGGAAGAGGTGAGAGAGCCTTTGATATTTATTCAAGGCTTTTGAGAGAAAGGATAGTTTTTTTGGGCGAACCAGTTACTAGTGATTCTGCTAATCGAATCGTGGCTCAACTACTTTTTCTTGAAGCAGAAGATCCAGATAAGGATATTTTTTTGTATATAAATTCACCAGGAGGTTCTGTTTACGATGGGTTAGGCATATTTGATACTATGCAACATGTAAAACCAGATATTCATACTGTATGCGTTGGACTCGCAGCTAGTATGGGAGCCTTTCTTCTATGTGCAGGAGCAAAAGACAAGAGAAGTAGTTTGCTTCATTCAAGAATTATGATTCATCAGCCATTGGGAGGAGCAAGAGGACAAGCAAGTGATATTAGAATTCAAGCTGATGAAATTTTATTTATCAAAGAAAAATTAAATAATGAACTTTCAAAAAGAACTGGTCAATCAATTGAACGGGTAAAAGAAGATACCGATAGAGATTTCTATATGTCACCAGCAGAAGCTGTTGAATATGGAATTATTGATAATATTTTCAACAAAAGACCAGTTAACCCTGTTTAGTTGCTAACAATTTATTACTCGTTTAAAGCTGGTATAAATCTTTCTTTCGTTGGAATATCAGTAAAGCCAGAGAGAATTTGACAAAATTCATCACCATTAATAGTTTCTTTTTCAATTAATATTTCAACTAATTTATCCATAGCATCTCTATTTGATGAAACTATTTCTAAGGTTTCTTTATAACATTGTTTAACTATTTTCCTTACCTGTTCATCTATTTGTTTTGATATCTCGTCTGAAATATCTGAGCTTGTCATTAAACTTCTTCCTACGAATACTTCTTGACTTTCTCCTTCCAATGACACAGGTCCAAGACTACTCATCCCAAACCTAGTAACCATTTGTCTAGCCATTGAAGCTACTTGTTGAACATCGCCTCCAGCTCCTGTCGTGACTTCAGATTTACCAAAAATGATATCTTCTGCTGCTCTTCCACCTAATGCAGCCATTATTCGAGCTTTTAATTGAGCTCTACTTACTAGCATTTGATCGTCGTCTGGGCTAAACCATGTGAGCCCTTTAGCTTGTCCTCTCGGAATGACAGTAACTTTTTGTACAGGGTCATGTGCTTTAACGAGGGAACCTATAAGTGCATGACCAACTTCATGATATGCAATTAGTCTTTTACTTCTTCCATCAACTAATGGTTGCCCTTCCATGCCAGCAACAATACGGTCAACAGCATCATCAATTTCTGATAAGCCAATCAGGTTTTTTCTTCTCCGGGCAGTCAATATTGCAGCTTCGTTAAGTAAATTAGCTAGATCTGCACCTGTAAAACCAGGAGTCCTTCTTGCAATACTTTCAAGCGTTAAATCTACTTCCAGCTTTTTATTTCTTGAATGAACCTTAAGTATTGAAAGCCTTCCAGATATGTCAGGAGCGTCAACTGAGACTTGTCTATCAAATCTACCTGGCCTCATCAGGGCTGAATCTAATACATCTGGTCTATTTGTTGCTGCAATTATGATTATTCCACTGTTACCTTCAAAACCATCCATTTCAGTAAGTAATTGATTAAGTGTTTGTTCTCTTTCATCATTACCGCCTCCAATACCAGCTCCTCTTTGTCTTCCAACAGCGTCAATTTCATCTATGAATATTAAACAAGGACTATTTTCTTTAGCACGTTTGAAAAGGTCTCTTACTCTGCTAGCACCAACTCCAACAAACATTTCAACAAATTCTGAGCCTGAAAGAGAAAAGAATGGAACTCCTGCTTCACCTGCGATTGCTTTGGCTAAGAGTGTTTTACCTGTCCCTGGAGGCCCAACCAACAAAACTCCCTTAGGTATTTGAGCTCCGACTGAAGTAAACCGTTCAGGCTGTTTGAGAAAAGTTACTACTTCTTCTAAATCTTGCTTTGCCTCGTTTACTCCGGCTACATCATCAAATTTGACACCTGTTTCCGCTTCCATCGCAAATCTTGCTTTTGTTTTACCAAATTGCATTGCTTGTCCTGGTCCTCCAGGCATTGAATTAGACCTTCTCGAAAGCAGAATCAATCCACCTATAAGAATTAAAGGAAATAACAAATTACCCAGGATTCCTAAACCCGCTGGTGCAGTTCTAGGAGGATGAATATCGAAACTTATACCTTCTTCTTTGAGAGTGTTCACTAATTCTGGAGCTAATCCCGGTAAATCAACTCTTAATCGTTGAACTCGATTATCTATTTCAGGATCAACAGCTTCCACAACAGCATTTCGACCTCCATCATATATGTCGACAGAGGTAACTCTTCCTGCGTTTAAGTAATCAAGAAATCTTCCATAACTTATTTTAGTTACTGCTGTATTACGAGACAAACTTGTTGAGGATGTCTTCTTAACCTGATTATTATTGGTATTTGATGTTCCAACTATTTGGAGTGTGATTAAAATCACTAGCGCAATAGGAACTACCCATAAAGCGAAAAGTTTCCACCTTTTATTCATAGAGATTTCTTTATTACTGAGATTCTAAGGGTAAGTGCCCCTTTCCGTTGGATTAATTAATTGGAGTATAAATAATACCATTCAAAATAATTTGACATTATAACTTTTTGATATTCAGAATTAGTAGATAACTAATATTAATCAATTATCTATATTAGATTAAAAAATAAATATTAGAGACTTCTTAATGCAGTTATTGGATCAAGTTTCGCGGCTCTTTTTGCTGGTAATACTCCAAAAGTAAGACCAATTGAACCAGAAACTAATACAGTGATAAATATTGTCCCAAGACTAATAGTTGCTGGAACTGGAGATAACAAAGAAACCATTTTCACTGAAGTTATTCCTATACCTGCTCCAGTAATTCCTCCTAGTGTTGATAGTACTAATGATTCAAGGAGAAACTGAGTAGATATATCTAAACTCCTTGCTCCTAAGGCTTTTCTAAGTCCTATCTCTTCTGTCCTTTCGCTAACTGATACGAGCATTATATTCATTATTCCGATGCCTCCCACTAGTAATGATATTCCTCCAATAGCGGCTAATAGTAATGTCAATCCACCTGTAATGGACGAAACTATTTGTAAAGCATCCTTTTGTGATCGGACGGCAAAATCATCATCTCTTATGATCTTGTGTCTTTGTCGTAGCAAATTTGTTATTTGGAATTTTGCAGCTTGAGTACTTTCTTCATTGATTGCTTCCACACTTATGAAACTAAGACTAGTTCCATAGCTCGGATCTTTCCCTGTTATACGACTTACCATTGTTGATAATGGTATGTATGCATTTTCATCTTGATTACTGCCAAATACTGCTCCTTTTGGCTCCATTACACCAACAACTTCAAATGTTTGATCTTTAATCCGTACCTTATTCCCTAAACTTTGTTTTTGATTAAATAGCTTTTTTTTTAGATCTGGTCCTAAAACAACAATATTTTTAGCCCCTTGAATATCTTGATCATTAATAAACCGTCCTGCCGATATATCAAAGCTCCTAACGATTAAAAACTCACTCGTAACTCCGGAAATTGAACTACTTGTACTTTTAGGGCCAAATTGAATAACTTCATTGGATGTTATTTGAGGAGCAACTCTTTTAATAGATGGAACTTGTTTTTCTATAGCATGAGCATCTTTTAAAACAAGGTTTCTGGGAAAAGCAACTCCTCTTCTTCTTGTGTCATTACTTCCAGGAACAACAAATAAAACATTTGCACCAAGATTGCTTAACTGGTTTTCTGCCAAATTTTGAGCACCTCTGCCAACTCCTACAAGTGTTATTACTGATGCATTACCTATTACAATTCCAAGCATTGTAAGTAAACTTCTAAACTTATTAGCTCTAAGGTTTTTTATAGCCATTATACCTGTCTCGGATAATGGCAATTTTCTTTTCATATTATTTTTTATAGAAAAGGCAACTTAGCTTTATCTGATGAAGTAACAATACCAACTTTTACTAAATCAGTTGATCCACTTACACCTGACAATGTTCCTGCTGTTTCAACAACTAAGTCACCTTCTTTAAGTATATTCATTTCCTTGGCCATCTTCATTGCATCATCAAATGTTTTTGATGTAGAAGATTGATTTTTAATTAAAAGTGGGGTTACTCCCCATACCAGTTGTAATCTACTAGCTACACTTTTTTCATTAGTAACGGCAAGAACAGGAGTTGCTGGTCTAAACTTACTGACATTTTTTGCAGTTGCACCACTTTTAGTTAATGGAATAATTGCTGCTGCATTTATTTGTCTAGCAATACTACTTACCGCTGCACTTATTGCATTTGGAATTGTACTCGGTAGATGATTTTCTAAATCTTTCAATGGATAATCTCTTTCAATTCTTTTTGCAATGGTTGCCATTGTTGCTACTGCTTCAATTGGATAATCTCCTACAGCAGTTTCATTTGAAAGCATTACTGCATCAGTACCATCAAGAATGGCATTAGCTACATCACTAACTTCTGCTCTTGTTGGCCTTGGACTTGAAGCCATTGAGTCCAGCATTTGTGTAGCAGTTATGATTGGTATTCCAAGACTATTGGCTTTCTTAATAAGTTGTTTTTGCAAAAGAGGGACTTCTTCAGCGGGCATTTCTACACCAAGATCTCCTCTAGCTACCATTACCCCATCACATAGTTTTAAAACTGCGTCTATTTGATCAATTGCTTCAAATTTCTCAATCTTTGCTACTACAGGTGTTTCATATCCATGACTCTTTATTAAATCCTTAATTTCCTTCATATCTGAAGGATTCCTTACAAAGCTTAAGGCTACCCAATCTACACCTTGATTTAATCCAAATTCAAGATCTAATCTATCCTTATCTGTTAGCGCCCTAATTGACAATTGAACATCAGGAAAATTGACTCCTTTATTATTGGATAGAACTCCACCGACAGTAATTGTGCAATGTATTCTATTATCTTTTTTATCAACTCTGTCAACTTTCATTTCTACTCTTCCATCATCTAAAAGAATCCTATTACCAGCTGATACTTCATCAGCAAGCTTGTCATAAGTAACATTCGCTATTTCATTATTGCAATCGATATTTTCCGATGTAAGTATGTATTTATCTTTGTTTTTTAGTGTTACTGGACCATTACTAAATCTACCAAGTCTTATTTTAGGTCCCTGAAGGTCTTGCAATATTCCAATGTGTATTCCCAGTTTATCTGAAACTTGTCTTATCGTTTTAATTCTTTGAGCATGTTCATCATGATCACCATGACTGAAGTTCAACCTAAATGTAGTGGCACCAGCTTCTACTAATTCACTGATTTGACTTTCACTCTCAGTTGCCGGACCTATTGTGGCAACAATTTTGGTCCTTCTAGTTAGATCCATTAATGTCATTTGAAGGACTTGTGGTATCCAAAAAATAACATCCTGATGTCATAAGTTTGGTAATTTGTGTTTTTAAGAACCGATTCATGGAAATTAATCATTATCAACGAGAATCTCGCAAAACGGCTATTTACCCTGACATTGGCAAAAATGCTATCTATCCAACATTGGGTCTCGTTGGTGAATCAGGAGAAGTCGCTGACAAAGTAAAAAAAATTTTGAGGGACAATGCGGGTGTCTTTGATAAGAAAAGCAAAGATGAAATCAAATTAGAACTTGGTGATGTTCTTTGGTATGTTTCACAATTAGCAACTGAAATGGGTTTTGAATTAGAAGAAATTGCTCAAGCTAATTTGAAAAAACTATTTAGTCGACAATCAAGAGGACGCATATCAGGCAGCGGTGACAATAGATAGCCTTTGCTTCCTAATACATCTGAACTACCTGCATGAATGCTCCAGCAGATGTGGTTAATAAACCTTCAAGGACACGAAGTAATACAAATGCAAGTATTGGAGAAAGATCTAATCCTCCCAAGGGGGGGATTATACCTCTAAAGAAATTCAGATAAGGATCTGTAATTGCACATAAATTAAGCAGTATTGGATTACTCATGTCGAGATTTGGGAACCAAGTAAGAAGTACTCTTATAATTAAAATGAATTGATAAATGCTTATAGCTTGAACCAATACAACTAAAATCCTTGAAATAATTTCGTAAACCATCATTAAATTAATTTTTAATTATTTTAAGCAACATTTTTATCATTTGCTTCATTTGCTTCAGGTATTACTGAAAAAGTTTGATGAAACTTTTCAGAGAGAGTTATCCAGAATGATCTTCCATCCTTTTGACGCCTACGCTCAACAAAATTTTTATCCACGAGGTCTTTAATATGATCGTATGCACCGGAACCTCTTAATTCAACTAATTCAGATTGGAGAATTCTTTTTTTTAAAGCAACTGTTGCAAGTGTTCTGAGTGTTGCTATCGATAAGTCAGCAGGTAATAAATCTTGAACCAATTCTCCGAGTCCTTGCCTTAGTTGCAAACAATAAAAACCATTATTTTCATTAATTTCAAGTGCAGTATCACGTTGGGCATATCCAGCTTTTAATTCCCAAAGTGCTTTTTCTACATTATCTAAATCTTCATGGAGAAGTTCTGACATCTCTTTAGAAGGTGTAGGCCTTCCTTTTAGATACAGAATCCCTTCAATCCTTGCTGGTAATGAGATTTGTTGTCCCTCACTCATGGTTTTTATTGGATAATTGCGATCTTTTTTTTTGCCATACTTAAAAATACCTTGTCTATTCGCACTGCGCACCTAAAAATAATTTATATGCAGGATTATCTGTTTCGTTCCAGTTTTTATAACCAATAGCATTGACAAATTTTGTCCATCCACTTATTTCAGATTCTTTTACTAGTACACCAATAACAATCCTACCTGTATCGGCTCCATGATTTCTATAGTGAAAAATGCTAATACTCCATTCAGGGCGCATTGAATTTACGAATCTCATTAATGCACCTGGTCTTTCTGGAAATTCGAATCTATAAAGTAGCTCTTTATATTTTTCTTCTGTTATTTGATTTATAGAACTTGGCAGCCTCCCACCAACCATATGCCTTAAATGTACCTTTGAAAATTCATCATTGCTGAGGTCTGAGCAATTAAAACCATTGCTTTTTATTTCTGCTATTAAGTTTCTTCTATCTTTAAGGTCAGAAACCTCTATTCCCATAAAGATTTGCGCTTCTTTTCCTTTAGAAATTCTATAACTAAACTCAGTTAGGCTACGTGATCCAAGTGCTAAACATAAAAGTTTTAAACTGCCTGCTTTCTCTGGAATTTCTACTGCCAACATAGCTTCTCTATCTTCACCTAATTCGGCCCTTTCCGCTACAAAACGGAGTCTTTCAAAATTCATATTTGCTCCACAAGCGACAGCAACGAGATTTTGGTTTTCTAATTTATCCGTTGCAATATCAGATTTTAGACCTGCTATCGCTAATGCTCCAGCTGGTTCAAGAATAGAACGGGTGTCTTCAAATACATCTTTAATTGCAGCACATATTTCATCCGTTGAAACGGTAACCATTTTATCTACAGTTTTTTTTGCTAAAGCAAATGTTTCATCTCCAACTTTTCTTACAGCTACTCCATCAGCAAAAAGACCCACATTATCTAATTCAATTATTTTATTTGCCTTTAGAGAAAGTGTCATTGCACAAGCATCTTCAGGTTCAACACCAATAATTTTAATTTCTGGCCATATAGCTTTTATATATGCTCCGACGCCAGAAATAAGACCTCCTCCTCCTACCGCAAGATAGATTGCATCAGGTTTTTTATTGCTTTGTCTAAGTATTTCAATTCCTATAGTTCCTTGCCCTGCAATCACTTCTGGATCGTTGAATGGGTGAATAAAGGTGAGGTCTTCTTTTTTAGAAATTTCTATCGCCTTTTTATATGATTCATCATATGTTTCTCCAAATAAAACTACTTCAGCCTTAAGAGATTCAACTGCCTTAATTTTCATGAATGGAGTAGTAATCGGCATCACGATTAAAGCCCTGCATTTCATGAATGATGCGCTCATTGCAACTCCTTGTGCATGATTCCCAGCACTTGAAGCTATGACACCTTTTTTTAATTCATCTTTATTTAATTGAGACATCCGGTTGAATGCACCCCTTATTTTGAAAGAAAAAACAGGCTGGAGGTCTTCTCTTTTTAACCAAACATTATTTTTTAGTCTTTTACTGAGGTTTTCTGCTCTTTCTAATGGGGTTTCTTTAGCTACGTCATAAACACGTGCTCTTAGGATTTTTTGTAAATAGTCCTCCATGTCTAGTTTCTCAGGGTTTGTTGATGTATATATTTTCTACACTTCATTTGTTCTTCACCAAGTTTTAGCAAAATGTAGGCTAGATCTCCTACATTAGTAGAAATAATCTCAGAGATATATGCTTCTGAGCGAATTAACTCATCCAAATGAGCTTTTAGGCTTATCCATTAGTGAACTAGAGGATGTAGCGTGTCAAATTCGTGAGAGACATCTTCAAGTTGTTTCAACTAGTGGAGGACATCTTGGTCCAGGATTAGGTGTTGTTGAATTGACTCTTGCTCTTTATCAGACATTAGATCTAGATAAAGATAGAGTTATTTGGGATGTTGGGCATCAAGCTTATCCACATAAGTTAATTACAGGAAGATTTAACGAATTTGATTCTCTTAGACAAGAAAAAGGTGTAGCAGGTTATTTGAAAAGATCAGAAAGCGATTTTGATCATTTTGGAGCTGGTCATGCGAGTACCTCTATTTCTGCGGCTCTTGGAATGGCGATTGCTAGAGATAAAAGAAATGAAAACTTTAAATGTGTTGCCGTAATAGGAGATGGGGCCTTAACAGGGGGCATGGCACTAGAAGCCATTAATCATGCCGGTCATTTGCCTAAGACACCATTATTAGTGGTTTTAAATGATAATGATATGTCCATATCTCCTCCTGTCGGGGCCCTCTCAACTTATTTAAATCGAATGCGCCATAGTCCTCCTGTGCAATTTATATCTGATAGTGTTCAGGAGAGCGTTAAGAACCTTCCATTTATGGGAGGTGCTATTAATGAAGAAATTAAATCTATTTCAGGTAGTGTTCGTCGTTTAGCTGTGCCAAAAGTAGGAGCAGTTTTTGAAGAATTAGGCTTTACATATATGGGACCTGTTGATGGTCATGATATTGCTGAATTAACAAGAACTTTTAATTCAGCTCATAGAGTCGGTGGTCCAGTAATGGTTCATGTTGTTACAACAAAAGGAAAAGGGTATCCATATGCTGAAGCTGATCAAGTTGGATATCATGCACAGTCAGCATTTGATTTAACTACTGGTAAATCACTTCCTTCTAAAACACCTAAGCCCCCAAGTTTTAGTAAGGTTTTTGGGCAAACATTAGTGAAACTATGTGAGCAGAACAGCAAAATAATCGGAATAACAGCTGCTATGGCAGAGGGTACTGCCTTAAATCTATTGCAAAAAACTATACCTTCTCAATATGTTGATGTAGGAATAGCAGAGCAACATGCCGTCACACTTGCTGGTGGAATGGCTTGTGAAGGGCTGAAGCCTGTTGTAGCTATCTATAGTACTTTCTTACAACGTGCTTATGACCAATTAATTCACGATATTGGTATCCAAAACTTACCTGTAACTTTTGTACTTGATAGGGCCGGTATTGTTGGCGCAGATGGGCCTACACATCAAGGTCAATATGATATTAGTTATTTAAGATGCGTGCCCAATTTTGTTGTTATGGCACCTAAAGATGAGTCGGAATTGCAGCAAATGTTAGTAACTTGTTTAAATCATAATGGCCCTTCTGCATTAAGAATTCCTAGAGGGTCTGGAGAAGGGGCACCATTAATGGAGGAAGGTTGGGAGTCAATAGAGATTGGTAAAGCAGAACTGTTGCAAGAAGGAGAGGATTTACTGATTATTGGTTATGGTTCTATGGTTTTACCTGCTATGAAAACTGCCGCTATACTTAAAAATTCAGGTATAAAATGTAGTGTTTTAAATGCTCGCTTTATTAGACCTTTAGATGAAGAGACTATTCATCCTTTGGTTAAAGAAATTGGCAAAGTTGTCACAATGGAAGAAGGAACTCTTCTAGGTGGATTTGGTTCAGCTGTAGTTGAATCTCTCAGTGATAATAATATTTTATCTCATACTCTTAGAATAGGAATCCCAGACAAGCTTGTACACCATGCTAGTCCTCAACAAAGCAAGGAATCATTAGGGTTAACTCCAACATTAATGGCGGAGAAAATTAAGAATAAATTTAATTTTAATTGAAGCATTATTTAGAAATTTCTAAATAATGCTTTGTATTTATAAACTCTTAGTTATAAAACTCCTCTTGCTGCTAGACCAAGAATTGATCCAATTCCCAATACGTGTCCAAGACAATTCGCAGCGACAACTGAACCATGACTTAGTCCACCAAAATACTGGGAGTTAGGAATAGCAAAACCCTCATTAGGCTTTTCGATATTCGCTCTTGCTATTGCATAAGCAAGAATATTGCAAAAGATCATAATAACAGCACATTTTGGTGACCATTGAAAAGTAACTGGATCAGCAGCGGCTAAAAGCGTTGTGAACATCATGAATACCAATACTTACTTATATCTTCCTTGATAATGGGCACTTTTGCAGAATTGTTAATCACCTCTTAAAAGTTTTTCACTTCTAAGCTCCTGAAGCATTAATACAAAACCGTAAACAACTAAGCCATCACTTACTGTCAAAAATAATTCAGCTAATCCATGAAGTACATCTATATTAGTCAATTCGGCATCAAAGTATACTTTAGCTATTATTGCTAAAATAATGGTCATAAATACAAATAGAAGCGTCAATCTAAAACCCAATAAAGAAAGTTTTGGAATTGATACTGATTTTTTTGCATATTTTAAAAATATAAGATAAGGGATCAATGAAAGAACAAAAAATGGACTTGGATCTATTTCTCCAATTGACTCTAGGCTAAATATAGACAAGTCCATTATGTGGTTTTGGTAGTTTCTTTTTTATATATATTCCAAGCTGCAAAGGCTAAACATGAATTACCTAGCATTGTTAATGCAGATTGAACAACAACAAGTCCTTTTAAATCTATATTATTATCAAATATATGCCAGGTAATAGCTGCCATAGCACTGGCAAGGTTTGGAAGCATTGCAATCGCTAACAAACCTAATGATTTATTACTAGAAACTACTGATATATGATTAATGATTATTATTGCAAGAGTCCATTCGAACAATGTAGCAATATGAATAAACCAAGTTCCTAGAGATAATTCATGCATTTTCTTTATCTTTATAAAAAGCTTGATTGTAAATATATTCTCAAAAAAGTTCTTCTATACATTTATGGGATTAATTAAATTAAATTAGATTTTGTTTAAATCTACTCCTAAAGACTTTGCATATGGTCCTAAACCCTTCTTTTGAATTGTTTTAAGTGCTCTAGTAGTTACACGAATATTTATCCATTTTTTTCCTTCTTCCCACCATAATCTACGTTGTTGCAGATTTGCTTGCTGAAGTTTCTTAGTTCTGATGTGAGAATGACTTACTGACATTCCGTTATTAGCTCTTGTGCCTGTTAATTGGCAAACTCTCGACATTTTTTTTTATCTTTTTTACTATCTTACCAAAGAGGAGATGATTAAACGTATTTTTGCATTAATTTGCCCATAAGTTCGGCATTTCTATTTTGAAAATTTGCAATATCTTTATTGTCGAGCCCTCCTATTGAAAGTTTTGCCATTTCGTAAACATGTATAGCAATTTCATTAGTTAATGAATTCTG
This sequence comes from Prochlorococcus sp. AG-315-I14, assembly GCA_003283665.1. The sequence goes on from QBWF01000013.1 coordinate 21,085, forward strand.
ATCATTTTTGTTAGTATTTTCTATAATTATTTTAGGGGAGTTTAATCTTAGTAACCCCTCAATTAGAGGATGGTTAGAATTAATTATTAAATTATGGTATTCAGGTAAACCAGGCATTTTCTGTTCCATTAAGGCAGTAATATCGTTAATCCTTCTCATTTGTTCTGGTAAAAGAATTAAGGAAGGTGGTGAATTTTCGCCCTTTAGAGATTGAACTTTAACAGTTACCTTATCATTTTGAATGGCTTGACTAATAAGATTTTTTAAATTATCAGATTTTGTATTTCCATCCTTATCTGCAATCTCAGGAGTTTCTTCTTTATTGATTTCATCAATTTCCGAATCGACCCTTACGAAATTAATATCTTTATTTTTATCTTCAAGCCAAGGGATAAATTGCGTATCTATAACTGTATCTAATTTAAGAACCTCCTTACCTTGAGAGGTCCATAGATTAAGTGCAGCTGATTGAGAAATTTCATCAGTTGAATATAAAATCTTGTTATTATCTTCTCCAAGTCTAGCTTTATATCCTTCTAAGGTAGTAAAGGTTTTAGAATTGGCAGTGACTAGTTCTGTATTATTTGTTTTATCAGAATCAGATGATTTTTTAGTAGTTGAATATAAGATAATATCTTTAATATGATCTGCAAATTTATCATCTTCCATTGCTCCTATTTTTATAAATGGAGCTATTGAATCCCATATCTCTGCGTAGAATTGTAGTTCACTTTTTTGTAGGCTTTTAAGTTTATCAGCGAGTTTTTTTGCTATAAAATTACCTATAGATTTAACTCTCCTATCAGATTGCAATGCACTTCTACTAACATTTAATGGTATATCCTGAGAGTCAATAACTCCTCGTAGAGGTAAAAGATATCTTGGGACAATTTCTTTAATTGAATCACTTACAAAGACTTGATTACAGAATAATTTAATCTCACCACTTTCCCAATCTGCCCGCCCACTTATTTTTGGAAAGTATAATATTCCTTGTAAATTGTAAGGGTAATCAGTATTCAAATGAACCCATAATAAAGGTTCACCTTGGAAAGGATATAAATACTTATATAATTCAATATAATCCTCATCTTTTAAATTTTGCTTGTTTTCTCTCCATGGTGGGTTCATTTTATTTATCACTTCATCATCTAGAGAGATTTTAATGGGCATAAAATCACAATATTTTTTAATTAAATTCTTAATTCTAGTAGGTTCAATATACTCAATTTCTTCTTGCATTAAATGTAAAACAATATCAGTTCCAATATGTTCCTTGTCAGTATCTTCAAGTGAATATTGAGGCGATCCATTACATTTCCACTTTATTGATTGAGATTCCTGTGTCGCTGATTTAGTGATTATCTCAACTTCATCTGAAACCATAAAACTTGAATAGAATCCAAGGCCAAAATGTCCTATAAATCCGTCATCAGGTTGTTTGTATTTTTCAAGAAATTCTTCAGCACTTGAAAAGGCTACTTGATTAATATATTTTTTAATTTCTTCTGCTGTCATGCCAATTCCATTATCACTAATTGTCAATGTTTTTAATTCTCTATTAATTGATATATTTATCTTCTCATCTTCTGCTTCTATGCAGTCTCCTGCAAATGCAGCCATTTTTCTCTTTTTTATTGCATCAACTGCATTACTAACTAATTCTCTTATGAATATCTCATGATCTGAGTAAACTGCCTTTTTGATTATAGGAAATATATTTTCAGTGTGAATAAGAATTGTTCCTTCTTCTTGCAATGCCATCGTTTTTACTTTTTTTTTATTCTAGCTTGTTAAATATTTTTTTATGCTTCTATCTTTAAACTATGATTAAAATTAGAATAAAATTATCATTTGCTGACAAAGAATATCCTTGTAAAAGATGATTACTCTATCCACTCTAGTTTTGTACATCTGTTAGCTGTTAATAAATTTGTTGCATAGTCTTTAGACTCACTAGGCTCGTAATCAATAATTGAAATTATACCTTTTTCATGTAGCTCTTTTTGATGCTTTAATGCTTCATTAAAGTTCTCTATATTTTTAAAAGCAATTAGCACTTTTTCATTGTTGTTATTTATTTCTGAGGTGTCGAAAGTCAATTCTCTCAATTTATCTATGCTAAAACTAAAACCAACTCCATAAGCATTGATGTCATTCTCATTAAATTTCTTAACGAGTTCGTCGTAGCGACCTCCTTGAGCCAGGACTATTGGCGTTTCTGATAGATATGATATTAATTCAAAGGTAATTCCTGAATATAGATTATATTTAGTTTGTAATGTTGGATCAAACTGGATATTAATCTCTTCAGCTTTAGCTAGTGGGATAATAATAGAAAATAGTTCTTCTAACTTTTTTATATAATCATTAGTTCCATAAATATCCTTTATAGATTTAAGTACAGATTCTGGATCACCACGTAGGTTCATTATTCGCTTCAATAATTTTTTTTGATTAACTTCTAAATCAATTTGATGTAACTTTATAAGGTCAAATTTGACTAGTATATCTTTTATTATATTTCTATTCTTATTGAATGATGTTAAAATTAAGTCCATTATATACGTATTTCCGATAAGTAATGTCGTTTTATGTTTTCTACTTAATTTTATCGTTTTAAGGGCTTCAATTAATAGAGATAGTAATTCTATTTCTGCCTTTATTCCCTGAATTCCAATTATTTCAATACCACTTTGCATTGTTTCTTCAATATCAATACCTCCATCTATTCCATTATTACATTTGAATGAATTCCCAGTCGAACAAAATCTTAGAGGCCTTTCAAATTTTTTAAATCTTGTGGATGATGCTCTTACAATTGATGCTGTCATCTCTGGCCTTAATCCAATTGGTTCATCTGCAACTATTTTTAGGATTTCATTAGATGATATTCCACCTGCTGCCATCAATGTTTCTATTCGTTCAAGGTGTGGTGGAGATATTTGCTCGTACCCCCACAAGTGGTAAAGAGATGAAAGTTTAGATGCAATAAGATGATTACGTTTTACTTGTTCTGGATTTAAGTCTCTTGCTCCAGATGCTGGTTGCATTGTCATTATTTTGTTTTTATTTGTTTAGGATCACATGAATTAGTTCTCTTTTCCACCATATGATTCTGAATTTAATGGTTGAACCTTTGAAAGTTCATTAAGTAGCTCAAATTTTATTGATGGAGCACAAGCAAGTATTCGTCCGCTTTCAAGATTGAAATCTCCTTCAGGATAATTTGTTACTAATCCACCAGCCATTTCCACAATGGGTATACCGCCAGCGAGGTCCCATTTTGCTAAACCTCGTTCCCAATATCCATCAACACGTCCTGCTGCAACAAAAGCGAGATCAACTGCAGCGGCACCTCCCCTCCTCACACCGTGAGTTCGGTGTGTTAACCAGCAAAATTCAG
>QBWF01000014.1 GCA_003283665.1 Prochlorococcus sp. AG-315-I14
AAAAAAATGTGATGGTGTAAGTGCTAGTAATCTAGGTCGAGGCTATATACTTCGTCGTCTTATACGGCGAATGATTCGACATGGTCGACTGATAGGTATTGATAAGCCGTTTTTACCCAATCTGGCTGGGGTTGCTATTGAGTTGATGAATACAGCTTATCCACAATTACTTGAGAAGAAGAATATTATTCTTAATGAATTAAAAATAGAAGAATCTCGTTTCCTTGAGACTCTTGAACGAGGAGAAAAACTTTTAGCAGAGATAACAGCTTACGAATGCGATGTTATTACTGGTGCTCAGGCATTTCAGCTTTATGACACTTATGGTTTTCCGTTGGAATTAACAGAAGAGATTGCAAATGAACAGGGTATTTCTGTTGATGTTACTGGTTTTGAAAATGAAATGGCTAAGCAACGTAAGCGTGCAAAAGATGCCTCTGTAAGTATTGATTTAACTGAGGAAGGTTCAATTGAAAGAGAAATTTCTTTATTTGATGCAACGATATTTGATGGCTATGAAACACTAAATAGTGCCTCAAAAGTGATAGGAATTTTTAAAAATAATGTATTAGTTGAAGAAGCTGTCGAGGGTGAATTAGTTAAGATTATTTTTAATAGAACTCCTTTTTATGCTGATTCAGGAGGTCAAATCGGTGATGAGGGTTTAGTAACGTCTCAAGATGTTGAGGTAGCTATTAAAAATGTTAGAAAAAAGAAGAATATCTTTATTCATTCTGGAAAAATTGAAACTGGAATACTCAAGGTTCATTCATCAGTCATGATGAATGTTAATCCATCTTTTCGTCAACGTACCAAATCTAACCATACCGCTACTCATCTATTGCAATCAGCCTTAAAGTTATTGATTGATTCAAATGTAAGTCAAAGAGGCTCGTTAGTTGCAAATGACCGATTGAGATTTGATTTTAATGCTCCAAAGCCTTTGACAACAAAAGAACTTCAAGATATGGAAGTACAGATAAATCAATGGATCAGTGAAGATCATCCAATACAAATCAAAACAATGCCAATTAAGGAAGCAATGGCAGCAGGTGCTTTGGCAATGTTTGGAGAAAAATATGGTGATGTGGTACGTGTTGTGGATGTTCCAGGTGTTTCTCTGGAGTTATGTGGCGGAACACATGTAACTCGTACTTCACAGCTAGGTACGTTTAAGATTATCAATGAGACAGGTATTGCTTCTGGTATCAGACGAATAGAGGCAATAGCGGGTCCATCAGTTTTAGATTATTTTAATGAACGTGATGTTGTAGTAAAGGAGTTAAGTAAATCATTCAAGGTGCAGTCTCATGAAATTGTTGACCGAGTTTCATCTCTTCAACTTGAACTAAAAGATAAAATAAGCGAACTTATCAAAGTAAAGAATGAACTGGCATTAGCTAAGGCATTGGGTTTGGCGAGTGATGCAACGTCTATTGGCAATTGTCAATTATTAGTCAGACGCTTAGATGGAGTTGATGGTTCGGGATTGCAATCTGCTGCTTCAAGTTTGATAGATTATTTGGGCAAGTATTCTGCTGTTGTTTTAGGAGGTATTCCTAATCAAGAGATTGAAAATAAATTAATTTTTGTCGCTGCATTTTCTTCTGAGTTGGTCTCAGATGGCTTCCATGCAGGTAAATTTATAAGTGGGGTTGCGAAAATATGCGGAGGCGGAGGCGGTGGTCGTCCAAATCTTGCACAAGCAGGTGGTAGTCAACCTAAATCGTTGGATCTAGCACTAGAAAAAGCTAATGATCAATTGATTGAACAATTATCTTAGTTAACTCTGTAGGTAAGTACTTTGACGGAGGCTAGCTTCTACATGCTCTATTAGTTTTTGTGCATCATCAATTTGCAGATGACCTGCTTGAATTGCTGATTCGCTGGATTTTCGCAATCGCTCTAATAATGTTTCTGGATCATGTTCCAAATATTCAAGAACATTTGATTTGGTATTTCCACGAATGACATGCTCTACTTTGTATTTTCCTTCATCTGTAAATCTTATATGAACTGCATTAGTACTCCCAAATAAATTATGTAGATTTCCCATGACTTCTTGATAGGCGCCACCTAAGAAAAGGCCAATGAGATATTTTTCTTCTGGATTGAAGTCATGAAGAGGTAGTAAATTCTTAACTTTTCCATTATCAATGAATTGATCTAGTTTTCCATCTGAATCGCATGTTAGATCTGCAAAGTGACCAAGTTGATTAGGCTCTGTGTTAAGACGATGGATTGGCATAATTGGAAAAACTTGATCAATCGCCCAAGTGTCTGGAGCCGATCTAAAGACTGAAAGATTTGCATAATAAGTTGCTGCTAAACTTTCACTTAATTTCTTTAGTTCTTTAGGTAGAAGTATATTTTTTGGTAATTGATTAACTATTGTTTTGGCACAAGCCCATGTCAACTGCTCAGCCTTTGCACGTTCAACTAAATCTATATAACCGAGACGAAAAGCAGCTAGTGCATCTGCCTTAAATTTAAGAGAATCATTCCATGCTTCTTGTAATTTGGCTAGATCTTCTTCTTGCTGAAAGTCTAAACTATTTATATGGACTAAAGTTTCACGTAAATTTTTGACAGAGAGACATTCTTTATCGTCTTTTTTAGGCATATCAGATGGGAATGAATTTTTGCCTAAAATATTGAATATTAATATTGAAAAATGGCTGACAATAGCTCTTCCACTCTCAGTAATTAAAGTGGGCAGTTGTATTTTTCTTGATTCACAGCACTCTTTAATTGTGGCTACAACATCATTTGCATAATTTTGAAGTGAGTAGTTAGTAGATGCTATTGAAGCAGTTTGACTTCCGTCGTAGTCAATTCCTAATCCACCTCCAACATCTAAGTATCCCATGGGTGCTCCAAGATTAATTAATTCGACATAAATCTGTCCTGCTTCTTGTAAGGCATCTTTTAAAATACCAATATCGTTAATTTGACTTCCTAGATGAAAATGTAAAAGCTTTAATTCATTGAGAAGATTTGCTTCTTTTAATCTTTTTATTGCTTTCAATATTTCTGGAATTGAAAGTCCAAATTTTGATTTATCACCAATTGAGTTACTCCATCGGCCACTGCTTTGACTGGATAGTTTTGCTCTTATTCCTATTAGTGGTGATGCTCCCAGTAAATTACTAGATTTGATTATAAGATCTATATCACTAGCTTGTTCTATAACTACAATAGGTTGACGTTCAAGCTGACGTGCCAAGATGGCTGTCTCAATATAACGTTGATCTTTATAGCCATTGCATATGAGTAAAGCTTTAGGATCTTCGAGAATAGATAGAGCAATTAGTAATTCTGCCTTGCTTCCTGCTTCCAGCCCAAAATGCCATTGTGAACCACAGGTTATTAATTCTTCAACTACGTGGCGCTGTTGATTACATTTGATTGGAAATACACCTTGGTATTTCCCTTGATACTCATAGTGAGCAATCGCGTTTTCAAAAGCTTTGTGTAAGTTTCTTAAGCAGTCTTCGAGAATATCGTCAAATCTTACTAGTAGAGGAAATTTCAGGTTGCGACTTTCTAGTTCATTCAACAGTTCCATTAGATCATGAGCTTTGCTTTTAGAGCTTTCAGGACTAATCGCAACGTGACCTTTTTCGTTAATAGAGAAATAACCTTTACCCCATCGATTAAGCCCGTACAAGTCTGAGCTATTTTCGATAGTCCAAGATGAAGATTGATTAGTATTATTCACAGCCATTTCTGCGATGAAAAAGTTTCAAAGATTTGATCATTTACTATGAATACAATCAAATTTAAGAACAGTTTTATTAAGTGTCATCTTTTACTTGCCAAGAGGGCAGTCTTAGGAAGACTATGGCTTCATATTATTTAGTATTGTAATGACTTTGGAAAGAACTTTTGTTGCTATCAAGCCAGATGGTGTGCAAAGAGGTCTAGTTTCGGAGATTATTGGTCGCTTTGAAACTAAAGGTTTCAAACTAGTTGGCCTTAAACAATTGAAACCAAGCAAAGAACTAGCTGAGAAACATTATGGTGTTCATCGAGAGCGTCCTTTCTTCTCTGGTTTAGTGAATTTTATCACTAGTGGACCTGTTGTAGCGATGGTTTGGGAAGGTGAAGGCGTTATAGCAAGTGCAAGAAAACTGATTGGAGCAACAAAGCCTCTTGAGGCAGAGCCTGGCACTATTAGAGGTGATTTAGCTGTAAATATTGGTCGTAATGTTATTCATGGTTCTGATGGTTCTGATACAGCAAGTTTTGAAATTAATCTTTGGTTTCAGGATGAGGAACTTGTTGATTGGAGTCCATCAGATCAAGAATGGAGAGTTGAATAAAGTATTTTTGAAATTCTAGATATTTTCTGGGTGTTTTTAAAATCTGTCCCATCGGAATTTGAGTAGCAAACTACTTTCTTCATTAGTCATTGGTATTGAGCAAATTGATTTTCCAATTAACTCTGCAGTGATAGCTGCTAATAGAACTCCATTACGATAATGACCGGTAGCTAGCCATAGGCCATTAACTGACGAGATTCCTAACAGTGGTCCTTCATCAGTGGTACATGGACGAAAACCCCACCATCTTTCCATATGAGGTAGTTGATTAAGTTCAGGAACAAGAGATTCAATTCCTTTTTGGAGCTCGCTCTGTCCTTTGGGGGTTAATCCATCCTGAAAACCTACTTCTCTCTCACTAGTAGCTCCTACAATTATTAGACCGTCATCTCTTGGAACTAAATAAATTCCTGGTCCATAAACAATTCTTTTCAGAATCTGTTTTGGACCTTGAATTGATAACATCTGGCCTTTAACAGGAAAAATAGGGAGTGTCTTGATAATTTGTTTGCTCCAGGCCCCGCAACAGAGAACTGCCTCTTCGCTTTCTACATGATTGATATTTCCATTAATGTCTTTGATTTTGACCCCTTTAAGTTCATTTGAATCTTTAATGATCTCAATCACTTCGACTCCTTCTTGAAAGTGAACTCCTAATTCCACACAAGCTTTTTCAAGTGCTCTCATTAAGAGTCTACGATTATCGATTTGACCGTCTTGCTTAAAAAGTAAACCTAATTTCCATTTTTTTGAAAGTCCTGGAACTTCTTTGAGAAGTTCATCTCTTTTGAGCTTTTCACCAAATTTATATGTTGGATAGGATTCGCACTCTTTTTGGCTTTCAAATGGGACAACAATCCCGCAAGTTTTAAGACCACAGGACATTTTACTGTTTTTCTCAATGCTGTTTATCCATGTGGGATGTCTTTGAAGACTAATTTGACCTAGATGTAACAGATCACCTTCCAGTCCTTCAGCATGAGGTGCAAGCATTCCAGCGGCGACAAATCCTGCTGCTTCGTGCCTGCTTCTACTTAAAATTTCTACACGCTTTCCTTTTTTTGCAAGTTCATGGGCTATAGCCAGTCCCATTAATCCTCCTCCGAGGATTAACAATGGTTTTTCATTTAAGACAGCCATTCGTTGGCCTTAGAAAATGTTATTTTCAATGTTTTAGAGCAAGCAAGCTTTCATGTCTGGGCTTTTGTTCCATAAGATTCATATATCTACGTCAAATTAATGACAGAATCAAATGTTTCTTGGCAAGCCGTAATTGGATTGGAGACACATGTTCAGTTAGGCACTGAGAGTAAAATATTTACGGCTGCATCAACAAACTTTGGCGATGCCCCTAATACACATATTGATCCAGTGGTATGTGGTTTACCAGGTACTTTGCCAGTTTTGAATGAAAAGGTTCTTGAGTACGCAGTAAAAGCTGCTATGGCTTTGAATTTAAATATTTCTGCGCACAGTAAATTTGATAGAAAGCAATATTTTTATCCTGATTTACCAAAGAATTATCAAATTTCTCAATTTGATCAACCTATTGCAGAGGATGGTTGGATAGAGGTGGAAGTAGCGGAAAAAGGAAAAGAGACTTATTTAAAAAAAATAGGGATTGAAAGATTACATATGGAGGAGGATGCGGGGAAACTTGTCCATGCAGGAAGTGATCAATTGTCTGGTTCTACCCATTCTTTGGTCGATTACAACAGAGCTGGGGTGGCTCTTGCTGAGATAGTAAGTAAACCAGATTTAAGGACAGGCAGAGAGGCTGCAGAGTATGCAGCTGAAGTTAGAAGAATAATGCGTTATTTAGGCGTATCGGATGGGAATATGCAGGAGGGCTCGTTAAGATGTGATGTCAATATCTCAGTAAGACCAACCGCTAATGACCCATTTGGAACGAAAGTAGAAATTAAAAATATGAATTCATTTTCTGCAATTCAAAAGGCTTGTGAATATGAAATTAAGCGGCAAATCAAAGCTTATGAATCTGGAGAAGAGGTAAAACAAGAAACCAGGTTATGGGATGAGAGTAAACAATTGACTAAAAGTATGAGGTCAAAAGAGGGAAGTAGCGATTATAGATATTTTCCTGATCCTGATCTAGGTCCGATTGAAGTAAGTAATGATTTAAAAGAAAAATGGCGTTCAGAATTACCAGAACTGCCAGCTTCTAAAAGATATAGATATGCCGCCGAACTTGGCCTTTCTATTTATGATGCTCGCGTTCTTACTGATGAATATTCAATGGCTAAATATTTTGAAAAAGTTGTTGAAGAAGGAGCAGCAGCAAAATCTGCTGCAAATTGGATCACAGGAGATTTGGCTGCTTTTGTTAATTCTAATAGATTAACTTTTGGTCAGATTTCTTTTCAACCTAAGGCATTAGCTGAGATGTTAAAGATGATTGAATTAGGAGAAATTAGCGGAAAAATTGCAAAAGAAATATTACCTGAACTATTAAAAAATGGTGGATCTCCCAAAATGATAGTAGATCAAAGAGGTTTGGGTATGATTAGTGATCCAGAAGTTCTTGGAGAAATAATAGATCAATTAATTATTTCTCACCCTAATGAAGTTGAATCTTTTAGATCTGGCAAGAAAAAACTATTAGGATTTTTTGTGGGCCAATTAATGAAGAAAACAAAAGGAAAGGCGGACCCTAAACTTGCAAATCAGTTATTAAATAAAAAGCTTCAGGTCTAAACAGTCATATTATTTTTCTGATTAATGCTTTCCAGGATTCAGTTTCTCCATCATTATTTATAATTACATCTGAGAATTGTTTTTTAAATGATGATGTTAATTGAGAATTAATCCTTTGAATTGATTGATTTAAAGTTAAACCATCTCTTTTCATAAGACGTTCAATTTGTGTTTCTTTAGAACAGTCCACAAACCAGATTTCACTACATAAATCATTGTATCTCTCTTCAAATAAAAGTGGTATAATTAATATCACTTTGGATTGTAGTTTATATTTATCAAGGTCTTCGTTGAATCTGTTTCTTATAAATGGATGTATGATCTTTTCTAGCCAGAATCTTTCATTAGTATTTTCAAAAATTATATTTGCTAATAATTGACGATTAATTATTTGATCTTTATTCGTTGATTTGGTAATGATCCGTTTTCCATATCTCGATAGCACTTTTTCTGATATTTCGCTATCGGGGACCAAGGCTTCGCGAGCGTATATGTCGGCATCCAGAGTAGGCCAATCCTTGATTTGGCTAATAAAATTGCTAATGGATGTTTTGCCACTTGCAATCCCTCCTGTAAGGCCTATGCGCTTTTGCTTTCCTTTCCATCTAAGACAAAAGTTGTTTTTTTTGGTTTTATCGATCATTAATATAAATAGTAAGGAAACATGGCGTTACTCACTTGAGCCTCTTGGCATCTTCTGATTGGTCTCCAGCTTTTGGAGGAATTACGAGTCCTGATGGTTTCATGGCTTCTGGTATGGCAGCAGGTTTGAAGCCTTCAGGAAAAAAAGATCTTGCATTACTTTATGCACCTGAGGGTTCTTTTTGTAGTGGGACATTTACGACATCAATTGCTCGCGCTTATTGTGTTGAACTTTGTATTGAGCGTATTAAAGCTTGCAGAGGAAAAATACGTGCTGTTTTAATTAATTCAGGACAAGCTAATGCTTGTACAGGAAATAGAGGCAAAATAGATAGTGAGCTGATTACTCAAAAAGTTGCTCAACGGCTTGGGTTGTCGAGTGAAGAAGTTTTAATTTGCTCGACTGGTGTGATAGGTGAACCCATACCATTAGAGAGAGTTACTACTAGTTTGAATTCTCTGGTTGAGAACTTAAGCAAGAAAGGATATCTAGATGCAGCAAATGCAATTCTTACAACTGATCTTCAGGTAAAGCAAATTGCCTATGAGGCTATTCTTGGTGGACGACGAGTACGTATTGGAGGCATGGCGAAAGGCTCTGGCATGATTCACCCATCAATGGCAACTATGTTGAGCTATTTAACTTGTGATGCAGGTGTCAGGCCGGAGATATGGTCTTCCATTGTTAAACGTGTTGCTGACTCATCTTTTAACGCAATTACGGTAGATGGAGATACAAGTACTAATGATTCATTTTTGGCTTTTTCAGCTGGGGAGGTCTTAGATCCCAAATATTTATCTGCATTAGAAAATGGATTGCATATCACTGCACAATACTTAGCTAAGGCAATTGCTAGAGATGGTGAAGGTGCAAATTGTTTACTTGAGATTAAAGTCGAAGGTGCAACAAATGATTTAGATGCCCGTACTATTGCCCGTACAATTGCAGGATCATCATTAGTTAAAACTGCAATTCATGGTTTGGATCCAAATTGGGGCAGAATTATCGCTGCATTGGGTCGAGCAGGAGTCCCTTGTGATCTGAAAGATGTCGAGTTATGGATTGGACCATATAAATTATTTGCTGATGGAATGCCAATGAAATTTGATAGGAACGTAGTTAGTGACTATATGAAAGAGAAGTTAAATGGGAAATATTTAATCGATGACATAATTGATATTAGATTAATAGTGGGCATGGAAGAAGGTTCATCAATTGCATGGGGGTGTGATTTGTCTGATCAATATATTCGTATTAATGCCGATTATACTACGTAGCTTATAATCCCTTTTGTGGCAAGGAGTTTGAAGGGGCTAAAAGTAAAGGGTAACACTAAGGTAACAGTACTTTAGGATGTGATTCTCTCTTGTATCTAAAGTGAAAGTTAGGGGTATGGGTGGGGATGATGAGGTCTCGTTGTTTGACTATGTGCATCCTCTTTTACGGCTATCACCTGGAGGTTGATTAGGAGAAACCGAAGTTCGGTGTAGATACCGAATTAAAGTGTGAGGCTTCCTTCACTCTAGTTTTGGGACATATGTCTCATAGTTGAGAAGTCGTTTGAATTTGCGCTATGTACTCAACACTCGAATACTTCATATCACCTTGTTATAACGTTCATAGATCTGTCTATGTCATTTCTGATAGTGAGATGAAAAAGTTGGAACTCCAAAATAACCAAGTAGAGCTTGATTCTATTCTCGATCAAAGAAAGAGATTAGATGAAGCTTACGAGCGTCAAAGCAAATGGCTTGAAGAGCGTGAGTGTGCAATTAAAAAAGAGATTAAGGCACTTTCTCCATCTGCTACAAAGTCTTTGAAAGATTCAGCTAAGAACGCTGTTGAAGGGGTGAAAGAGACTATCAAAAAAGCAGTTGATGCTGTTCCTAACTTCTAACTCTATGATTTGTTGCTCTTGTCAATTTGTAAAAAGCTCTACTCAAACTGGTGTGAACCATTACTTTTAACTTAATGACTATAGAAATCAATGTCTATTGACCCTGAAGTGATTCCTCCATCTAGTTCCGCTGGCTATAATGCTGCTCGTTCTGTCCCTAGATGGGCTGTCTATGGAGCAATTGGGTTGGGTGTTCTAATTGTTGTAGGAATTCTCAAGACCCTTCTCCCTTTGATTGTGATGGGATTAATTCTAGGTTTGATTTGGAAGCAAGCTACAACCAATTAAATCAAGATTAAGCTCCTACCGAAATTGACATCTTTTTCTGATGGTCAATATCTATAAATGCCGATTACACTACTTAGCTTGATATGCTAGTTATAGCAGTTAATTGAAGAGATTAGAAAGCTTGGTAACGCTAATAATTGACATATCTGAACGTCTACTGAGGTCTATTTTGATGAGCGTACAGATCAGCAATTTAATTTGTTAGATCTTAAAATGGATACAATACTATTAGACGCCAATATAAAAGTAGGCAATATTTCCGTGTCTGTAGGTATTGCACCAATTAATCCTGTTCCTGAGGCTCCACTGCAACTGTTAGATCCATTTGATTGAATTTGATAAGAATTTAAATTACTTGAAGTAAACGTACCGGAATTAGCTTTATCAGCTTTATTAATTTCACACTCTGTTTGAATTTGTTTTAAGGCTGCTAAGGCAGTAGAAGCTTGTGCTTTTCGTTGAAAGCAAGTAAACGAGGGTATTGCAATCGCAGATAAAACTGAAAGAACAGACACCACTACGACTAATTCAATCAAAGAGAAACCTTCTTCTCTTTCTTTAAGGAGTTTCTTGAATTGCCTGAGTTAATGGAACTCTTCATAAGGTTCAATTATATTTTGATCTTTAATGAGAGTTTGAATCATTTCAGTTCAATAACAAAGTTGAGTGAAGATATACATGAGGGTTATGTAGCAAAAGTTGATTGGCATTAGAGTGAAACCAAGTAAATTCAGAAACTAGGAATTAGGTGCAAAGAAATTTTCTACAAGTTGATGGAGAGAGGCTATGAGCAAAGAGACTAAGAATTTCAATGTGACGCAAGGTATGACTCTTTTACTTCTAAAAAAACTTTCATTGCCTGCAACTCTCGTCTTTCAACTTATTCTCTTTATTACTAATCCAAAAAACAATATTGGGTACGAGGATTAATAAGCACAAAAAAACCGCCCCGTTCTGAACAAGGCGGTTCTTTTGGAGATCAGACGCAAGTGTTTCCTTGTTTCCACTGCGGAGGATCCCGACTCCTCACAAAAAGAACATATGGTAAAGAACAAAGGATCTCAAGTATTAACAGATGAGTTCCTTAACTGTCACATGTGCCAATTCTTGAATATAAGGCATTAAAAAAACACCCTACTTAAGCAAAGTCGAGTGCTTTTTTAGAACAGAACGATTGTGTGAGGAGTTGTCCTGTTAGTTCTTTTCTACACCTGCTCGAACTTTTTGTCACTACTAAAAAGACAAATCCATTTCAGCAATCTGCATTAGCAATACCCATACCAAGAACAACACCTAAAGGAACACTCCACCCAAAAGCATCTTTCTTTGATAGGGCAGCAGCAAGACCACCTCCAAGTAATCCACCTGCAGTTGTACTGCTTGAACTACAACTTCCACCGCTGGATGTATAACTCCGAGAAACTAAAACTTGTCGGTGAGTTGGTCTGTAATACCTGCGATGGGTGTGAGGGGAGTAATGAGGGTGATTATGGTGATGACGATATTTACGAACTGGTGAATTCCAACTAAGTGAAGTACAAGGGACTTCAACTTTGTCGGTATATGAATTCACATATCCCTTAGCAAATCTATTCCCAGCAACATATTCCTCTTTATAGATTTCCTTGTAGCAAGATCGTTGAGTTCTATATCCCCTCTGGTGATGATATCCATCGGCCATTGCTGCGATAGGAGACAGAAGTATTGCAGTTAGGACTAATGGTTGGATTCTCATTACTCACCTTTACCTCTAATAGAAACATAGGATTTCTCTCATCCATTGACCAGTAATTAAGACACTATTTAATGTGCTTGTGGTATCTATGATCAAAATATTTTATACCCCATGACTCCAGTTACTATTACTACTGCCTGCTAGTACGAGAATATAGTACGAAAATGTATTAATATACGGTTATGGATTTGGAGGTGAATCAATGGCGTTATATGGATATTGGAGATGCTCAACCAATCTTCAGGATCAAGAGCGTCAGGTGATCGCTCTTAAGGAAGAGGGAGTGCCTGAAGACAATATTTTTGGAGACAAGATCACTGGGACAAGCAACTACGGAGATAGAGGAGAGCTTTCAAAATGCCTAGATATACTACAAGAAGAAGATCTCTTGATTCTGGAGGACATGACTCGTCTGGGAAGAACAATGGTCACGATGTTGGTTGAGGTTAATAACTTGATTGAAAGAGGAGTATTCATAAAAACGCTGGATGGTCGTCTTGATACCTCACTTATGAATGATGAGATTGTGAGATTGATCGTGGGAGTAATGGGGTATGTCGCTGAATGCGAACTCAGGAATCTCAAACACAGAACAGCAGAAGGAAGAGCCGTCGCAAAAAACAGAGGGGTGAAGTTTGGCGCAAAAAGGAAATACGACCAATTCCAGATTGCTGAAATCATGAAAAAGAGAAAGTCGGGAGAAGGTTATGGAACTATTGCGAAGTCTCTAGGAATGAAGAAATCAACAGTACAAACCATCATCCAGAGAGAGGTAGCAGCATGAATGAAAAAAATAATTATGCAGGGGGATTATTTAATTACATTGTTTTGAAGGAAGAGAAGGAAGTTATATTTTATTTGCCTAATCCCTATCCAACTTGCTTAGAAATTCCAGACATAATGAAGGAAAGGTTTCCTTCTGATTTCAAGAGCATAGTTACAAGTTCCTTAGATGAGTTCAAAAAGTATGGAGGGAAAGTATGAGAAAGAAATATCCAACTCACATATTCTTGGAAGAAGAAAAAGAGATCTGGTGTCTCTGCGAATCTTCACTTGCTGCTATGGCGATATCAGCAAGGATGAAAAGTTCTTTTCCTGATTACACGTGCTGTCTCTGCAATAGAGAAACCTTTTTAAGCATGGGAGGGAAGTGCTAATGAAGTACGAAGACTGCTTGAAGATCACCATCAATGATTCTATTGCTGATGTTTTCGCTCGATTGCCTGACTTATGCCCCGAAGACAGATGGGCATTACTTATGGAGCATCTGGAGTATGTGGCAACAGAGGTTGATATTGATGATGTCTTGATGGTTCCAAACTTCAAAGAAGAGGAGGTATAAGTATGGGATGGTTTATTGAATTTCTTGCTTCTTATCAAAGAGGTATCAAGGCAGGTAACTTTTATGAGGAACCTGTAGGAGATGATTTCATTTACCCAGATTGGCAAGCAAAATGCTCTTTACTAAGGATCAAGACAGAAGATGATTGATGCCTTCACTCTTGAGCAGTGCAAGAAAGACAAAGAGATTCGACAACTCAAGATCACAAACTTGGAGCATGCAATTCAACAGTCAGAAGCAATGATTGTTGAATCACAAATTGATGGAGATGCATTGACCTTTTTGAGAAGAAAGGTCGCTGAGTCGATGCAAGATTTGGAAGTGCTTTATTTGATGAATAAGAAGGAGGAAACATAATGACTAACAGCAGAAACTATTCAAGATTGAGAAAAAGTGATAGATTTTCTTCTGAAGCACAGAAACCTAGGAGAACGTCATATTTTGTTTCTAAACTAGTAGCTGATGTGCCTACTCCATAATTGAGACCATTTCTATCAGATTTAACTTGACTATTCGCATCTTCTTTCCAAAGCAGGAAGTAGTTTGAAGGAATAAAAAGTATAGGGTAACACCAAGGTAACAGTACTTTAGAATGTGATGCTTACTCCAGTAACTTATCTTTGAAATCACGAACCTTGCTTGCTTGGTTAATAATATTTTGAAGACCCTTTCTTAAAGGGGCAATATTTTTTCTTGAAATTTTCAAATCAAAGGTCTGTTTATTTAGCTTGACATGATAATTACAGTTTTCATAAGTATTCAATTCAGGGAAGTCACATCTTTGATGTGAGCCTCTACTCTCTTCTCTATTTAATGCTGAGAGTATTGTCGCTTCTGCAGAGATTACTGATGATTCTAAATCAAAGACTTGAACAAGATCATCACAATTTAGATAGTCAATTCTAACATCTATATCTTTGATAATATCCTTGATTTCTAAAACTTTTTTGAGACCTGACTCTAATAAGTTCTTGTTTTTTATTACACCACAATGCTCCCACATCACATTACTTAAATGGTGTTGTATGGGCTTCGCTAACTCTTTGCCTTCATTCGAAAATCTATTGATATTTTCATGAGCATTTTTTATAGCTATATCAGATCTTATTTGTGCTTTTATTTTCTTTGAATAATCAACACTAGATATACCAGCTTTCTTTCCAAAAATTAAAATTTCTGCAAGTGAATTTCCGCCTAGACGATTCGCGCCATGTAAACCACCAGCCACCTCTCCTGCTGCATACAAACCTTGTATTGATGTGCAATGCTCCTTAGGACTTATGACAACACCACCCATTGAATAGTGTGCAGTTGGTGCCACTTCCATAGGTTCTTTTGAGATGTCAAGCATTTGTGTGTCTAAAAATTGTCTATAAATACTTGGTATTTTTTCAATTATAAAATCTTTACTCTTATGACTAATATCTAAATAAACTCCTCCGTTAGGAGTACCTCGGCCTTCAGTAATCTCTGTGTAATTTGCTATGGCAACTCTATCTCTAGTGGAAAGCTCCATTCTCTCGCTATCATAATTAATCATAAACCTTTCTCCTTTGCTGTTTATAAGCTTTCCCCCTTCTCCTCGAACGGCTTCTGTGACTAATGTACCTGCAATTTCCTCTGGGAAGAGCATTCCTGAAGGGTGGAATTGAACCATTTCCATATCTTTTAATTCACAACCTGCTTTTAGACTCAAGTAATAACCATCTCCTGTATTTTCTTTCTTTCTGGAAGAACTTTTTTTCCATATTTTTGTGTGACCTCCCGTACAAAGAATCACGGCATCAGCTAAATGCACAGTTCTCTCGGCTGTAGTTGTATCGAATGACATTGCTCCGAAGCAAATATCGTCTCTTATAAGTAGCTCAGTGACGTATTGATTGTCATGAATTGGAATTTTTAAAGACTCTGCTTTTTTTATAAGTGTTTTTAAAATTGATAATCCTGTGTAATCTCCTGAGTAACAGGTCCTTCTGTATGTATGAGCGCCAAAAAATCTTTGATCTAGTTTTCCATTTTTTAATTTTGCGAAACTTGCTCCCCAGTTATCAATTTCCTGAACAAGGATAGGAGATTCCTGAGCCATTATCTCAATTTGTGATGAGTCTCCAAGTCCATATCCTTCTATGTATGTATCCGCAAAATGTTGTTCCCAGGAGTCTTCAGGATCGACATTGCCAAATGCTGCATTAATTCCTCCTGCGGCTAAAACTGTATGTGCATCTGTCTTGACGCGCTTCCCCAGTACTGCTACTTGAAGTCCCCCAAGCTTGACTTCTATAGCCGCTCTTAATCCTGCACCTCCACACCCAATTACTAATACATTTGAAATTTGGGTTAAGTGGTTGTAATTCGTCATTGGGTTGTAGAAAAGAATTGATAACTCGAATGAAATTGGAAAAGAAGTTTCTGCTCACTCATCTTTAATTACCTCAAGAGTCATATCATATTCTTCAATTAAATTATTATATATAGCAGACTCCTGCTGAAGTAATTTAAGATTTACATTTTGCTCTGGATGTAATCTAAACCAGTCTTTACTAGGTTTGATTGCTGTTTGCTTTAGATCGAAATCTATATTTAGATATAATCCAAGAGGACTGTTAGATACTCCTTTTTCAACCCATATCTTATTCAGTTTCTTTGAGAATAATTGTAAACCTAGAGGGGTAATGACTCGTACATGAGTAGGGTCATCGTAGAAGAATTGATGTCTAAAATGAGGAACTATTATACGAATTATAGCTCCTTGTTTACATACTCGATACA
The DNA here is from genome assembly GCA_003283665.1 of Prochlorococcus sp. AG-315-I14. The sequence continues at coordinate 15,715 of QBWF01000014.1, forward strand.
TCTCTTTGAAGATACCAAAATATATTTCTGTAGCTTGCCCAAGATGTTCTAGCACATGTATTAGTGCAATTTCTGATACAGAGTTAGTTTTCCATGGCCATGGGAAGGACTCTAAATCATGTTTTACGTCTGGGGTCCCAAATTTATCTACATTTAAATAACCAGGTAATCTCTTTTCTCCACATCCCAGATTGAGTTTAATATCATTCATTGATATCTTTATTTCTTATTTTAAACTAAATTCTAATATTGACTATTTACGGAATGCAATATTCTTTACCTGTTTCTGCAGTGTAGCTAGAGGGTGATGACTTGCTTTATTCGAATCATAGAAATCTAGTAGTCATCTCTTTTTCTATTGGCTCATTTGTGAGTTTGATGTGACTGACATTACTCTTCTCTTCAAAAGTCTAGCTATACCAGGGACTCTTAAGACAGTTGATTGTTAGTTCACCTAAATGTTTGCATCAATGCCGATGACACTACTTAGCTTAAGAACTTAGTAATATCAGTCATTTCAGGGTGGTTAGGATAAGAGGCTAAGACTAAGTAACAGTACTATAGGACGTATGGATGTTCTCTTAATTAATGACAAAGATTGAGGTGTTTTTGGGAGCCTCAGTCCTCGACCTATACGAAATATGGCTTTAGGAATATGTTTTGTTTGTTGACGGCCACTTACATAGAGCTCATTTGATTTCGCATTGTAGTACTGCTAAAGCCTCATTAGGAAGACCAAGGAAGGTATCTAGAAGTTTATTTCCAGTTGGAGGGATAGTAGATACACCTACTAGTTTTGTTTGCCCATTCGTTTGTAGAACTAGACCTTCTTCTTCATGTAATTGACCTTTTACTCTTCCTGTCTGAAGAGATGTTTTAACTAATAAGTCTGGGAATTTGAAGATAGATCCAATACTAAAAACAAACCTGGAGTCCAATCTTAATAATATTTCTCCAGAATTCTTATCAATAGTTCCCTCCAATTTATTCATAGACATCTCGATCTTTAAACCCGGAGGTAAGGGAAGAGATAAAAACTTTGTTGTTCCTGAGGTAAGTGGAGGAATTGAAAATGTTTCAGATGAAAAGCTCAAGTGCAGGATATTCTTTCTCTCACTTGCTCGTAATGTCCCTTTTCCTCCTCCTCCTTTAGCGTCATAGTCAAAAGGTGGAAAAGATCCAATTGTTAATCGACATCCTTTAAGACTTTTTAGATGCATAGGATGAAGGATGTCTGTTCTTCACAGTTTACTTAAGGGTATTTATTTTTATTGCCTTTATCTTCCCAGTTACTCTTAACTGAATCAATCATTTTGACTATTTCATTATTTCGACAACCAGTTTAGTCTTGAAGGGTTTTGCATTGGGAGTTGACATTTCTCCCGATTTCTCTGATCTCTACAAATTAATTGCTCCTTAGTGAATTTGAAGTTACTCATTCTTCGCTCTTTTTTTAGCTATCAGAACAAAGGATAGGGCTGCTGAAATAAGAAGCACATCAATATAATAAGTGGTAGAGAATCTCCATCTTTCAAGGCTTTTCTTTCAGTTGATTAATTTTTATTTGGGATTCATTCTTCCTTCCTTCCTGTATAAATAATGTATTCAAATATCCTATGAAAGACTAGGGATTTCTTTTCTCCCCTCTACATGGGAGGGGATGGTGTTATAGGAACTGTCAGTGCTGCTGGTAGAATCTTCTCTTAAACAATAAATCCTTTCTAATATCATTGGCATTGGTATGATTGAGACTATTTATGGAAATCTTTGATTCCTTAATCAGAGGTTTCTCAAGGGAGGAGTAATCAAATAGATCGATGAAGATAGGATGTGTAACATTTAAACCTTGGACGAATTCTTAAATGTATAACAATTATGCATTAGCTCAATATTCTATATAAACTGCATTGAATTAGTGGGTGATGTATGAAGTCTTTTATTGTGTTGTCGTTTTTGTTTCCTTTGCAATTATCTGGAATCGTGCATGCAAATACTATACAACCTGAATTTTTAGCTGAGAGACATTCAAAAGCGATTAATTCAATGGTGTTAGACTCGGAAGCGTTTTTAAAACTCAAAGGTACATGTGGAAGAAGTTCATCTTGTATTGTTGGAATTGATGGTCAAAGTATTCTTACAAGTAAAGGAACTCGAATAACCTCTGATCGAATTATTGGTTGGACATTAACCAATGCTTCAAATGCAGGAGGAGTATTATTAGTTGGTAAGAATGAAGACTATAGATTTTTGATCAAATATTTTGATGCTTCTGGGAAACGAAGAATCAATGAAATTGGTTTTTTTAATTTTAAATCTGCTCAAAGTTTTTTAAGTTCATTAGAACTTTTATCTGGCCTTGCTGCAAATCATGATCAAGCAGGAGCAACTACAAAATGTACTGCACGTGGAAAAGATGCATTATCAGGAGCAGATATGACTTCAACAGCTTACTTAGATAGGAATACTTTTTCAGCTTCAAGTCTTAGGAATAGTAATGTGGGTGCCTTAGTAGGCGGAACTGCTGGAGCTTTAATGGGCGATTTAGTAGGTTCTACGGCCTCTATAGCTACAGGCTCAATAGTAGGTGGAGTTACCGGGGCTGTATTAGGAGATTCTTTGGGACGAACTTCTGGAAGTTTGAATTTGAAAAGAAATGTAGTGAGTGATATTCGGACATCTCCTGCATCTTCTAAAGTATTTTTCGATGATTCCTTTACTTATAGAGAAGATTGTTTAGATGAGTATTTGAATAGTACAACTGTAAAAATAGACAACCCAGTACCTGTAAAGCTTTCGAACTAATTTAGACTTAAACCTTTGTTGAAAATATTTATTAATACTGATTACATTATTTGCCCAATCTCTCATCTTCAAATAGTTACTATTTGACCCTCCATATGGCGTGAATGAGTCATCATTGTTCTAGACGAAATTAGACCACACAAATTTCTGGCAAAATTCTATAGATAAACTTGAAGAAGAAAGAAGATAAACGCAACTTAGGCAAGAACTCTCATAGGCCTTGAATTAGAAGATAATGAGATTCTTATCATGCATACAGAAGCCTTGATCGAGAATAGTTACAAGCTTTTGTTGATTCTTGGGAAGAGGAATCTGAGTTGTCACATCAAGTACAAATTTAAGGACGGTAAAACAAGAACTAGAACGAAGGACAGGAATTATCAAATAGAACTTCTCAATAAATCTCTGTTAGCATCATCAGAAGTACGAAGATGGATATCCAATGGGAAGGTAATTATAAGGAAATTTGTAGACCCTAAGACACTTTATGTTTCTTAAAAAATTATCTAAATGAATAATGCCACTACTCAAACCTTTTAAGCAATTATCTAGAGGTAGACGATTGAATATTAAACGTGTCATCTTCTTCCCTTTAATTGTTTATGCAGCGTATGTTTTTATTGATAGCTATTTGCCTATATTTATGATTGGTTTTGTGATTTGGCTGTTGTATAGCTGGACTGGGAAGGGGTAATAAGGAAAATGATATGTCGATAATTCTTATGTATGAATCATTAGATTTTGCTTATCTCATAATTGAGATTGCTGTTTTGAATTGATCAACAGAGATTCTTTTCGATCGATCTATCTGTTTACTAATTTTTAGATTACTTTTAGAGAAGTTCCTTTTGTTGCTTCTTCAACTGTTGTTCTCTTTCTTGCTTTTGTGTCAAGGGTATTTCACTATCGCCTAGGTCTAATTCGAATATCCCTCCATCACCAAAGTGATTGGTGTCTGATTTTGTAAGAGTAGGGAAAAGAAGCCCAATGGTGAGAGCGAGTAGCAAGAAACGGTTCATCATCTAATCCTATTTCTATTGAGGGATTGAAAGATATTTTATTGAGGGAATTTTATTGTGATTAGATGATTCCTCTCTATTTTGAATTTGACAATAAATAGTTTGATGTGAGAATTAATTTGGTATTTCTAGATTAATTTATGACTAAGCTTGAAGAAGCACGACTTGAACTAACTGAATTTCAACTCAAGTCTATACAGAAGCAGATAAGACATTGGAATAATCATGCTCAAGTAGTAGATATGATGAGGAATAGATACCTTCATGACTGTGAAGATCAAGCAGCATAAGCATTTAGAAATAGATCAGAAGTCTTCTGACCTTGATTTTGGTATTGCAGTGTTGTCCCGCCAGCCCTTTATTTCAGTTTCTGTAAGATAGCTGGTCCCATCCAAGAAGCCATCGCTACCATCATTCTTAAGTAAGAAATCGTGTTCTTGTCCATTGATTGTTGTTTCTAGAAATGTACTGTCTTTTTTAAGTCAACAAGATATTTATTACCTTTATCCTTATCATAAAAATATAGATGGCACCAAAGCTTTTATCATTCAGTCTATACTGATTATATGATTTTTTTGACTGATGCGCTTTGACTCTCGTCCATTTGACTATAAGAAAGGATCATTTCATAATAAGTTAGGAATGACATTGATGTGGACTTTCTTTGTTTTGGCGTTTATTCAAGTGATGAGGTTGGCTTTTGATTTTTCTTAGAGATTTATTTTGACTCTATGAAAATTTAATCTAGTTCTTTCATTCAGTTAGGAAAAGGTTCTGAGGTTTTTTGATTACAGAAGATTAGTTTGATTTTTCAGGGAATAGCATATTCAAATAAGGCATGATAATGACTATTAATGGAGGCATTTCTGTTTTATCCTCTTTAGTGATTCTCTCGATCTCTGATAAGAAACTCTTTGCTTCAGATTTAGTTACTTCTAACCCTATTGATTTTACTACTTCAAATAAGTGGGCATCGCCTGTAGTTAATCTTTCTTGCAATTCTGGCTCTTGTTCAACTTTTCTATAAATGCTTTAAGCGTGTTTTCTGGCATGTCAATTTAGTGGTTAGTCAATAAAAATATGTAATACATATCAGATCAATCGCACAAAATAATCTAGTTTTTAATTTTGATATCTCAGATGAGGAGTGTCTTTTTTCTCTCTCTAAACCAAGTTGTAGTAAAATCTAGATAATTAGAAAAAGGGATGTACTTCATAAATACTAATTACACAGGATTGGT
>QBWF01000015.1 GCA_003283665.1 Prochlorococcus sp. AG-315-I14
CCGTAATAGTTGACGATACTATTGGTTCACCTATAAATATTGACGTAACTCCTTTTGCCGATGTGATTTTCAGTTCACTAACAAAAAGCTTTGCCGGTCGCGGAGATATTCTTGCTGGTAGTGTTGTAATAAGTCCTTATTCAAAATGGAAAAATGAATTGGCAGAAATAATACCAAATGTGGCACTGTCAACATTATCTGACTCAGATGCTATTGAGCTTGAAATAACTAGTAGAGATATAATTTATCGTCTAAAAAAATTAAATAATGCATGCTTACGATTGAAAGAAAAATTAGAGACAAAGAAGGGAATTTCAAAGGTTAGACATCCAAAGGACTGTAAAAACTTTAATTCTCTATTGAAGCCTGGAGGAGGATATGGCTGTCTATTATCATTTGAACTTACAGGAGGACTTGAAGAATCCAAAAGAGTTTATGACGGACTGAGGGTCTGCAAAGGCCCAAGTTTAGGTACAAATTTCACATTAGTTTGTCCTTATGTTTTATTGGCACACTATAAAGAACTCCAATGGGCTGAAGAGTGCGGAGTCTCATCTCATTTACTAAGGGTTTCTGTGGGTCTTGAAAATCAAGATGAATTATGGCAAAGGTTCGACTCAGCCATAAAAAATAACAACTAAATCACTACTAAGTATTATATAAACAACCAATGACAGTTATTTTCTCTAGATTTAGAGAATTAGTTAAAAAGTAGTTCTTCAAATGTCCAGAATCTATGAAGACAATAGTTTTGCTATTGGTCATACCCCATTGGTTAAACTTAACTCAATCACGAAAAATGCAAAGGCAACGGTTCTAGCAAAAATAGAAGGACGTAATCCTGCTTACAGCGTTAAGTGCAGAATTGGCGCAAATATGATTTGGGATGCTGAAAAGAAAGGTTTATTAAACAAAGACAAGGTCATTATTGAACCTACCTCTGGCAATACAGGTATAGCCCTTGCTTATACAGCTGCCGCAAGAGGATACAAGCTTATTCTTACGATGCCAGAATCCATGTCCATCGAGAGAAGAAGGATGATGGCTGTTTTAGGGGCAGAATTAATTCTTACTGAAGCAGCAAAAGGTATGCCTGGTGCGATTGCTAAAGCCAACGAAATAAAACAAAGTGACCCAAATAAATATTTTATGCCAGGTCAGTTTGATAACCCTGCTAATCCAGAGATACATTTCAAAACAACTGGTCCTGAAATTTGGGACGATACAGATGGCAAAATTGACGTTCTTGTTTCTGGAGTAGGAACTGGTGGAACAATTACAGGCATTTCACGTTATATAAAGCAAGAGAAAAAGCAAGCATTGATATCTGTTGCTGTTGAGCCAACTCATAGCCCTGTCATAACTCAAACTCTAAATGGAGAGGAAATAAAACCTGGACCTCATAAAATCCAGGGGATTGGAGCTGGCTTTATTCCTAAAAACCTTGACTTGTCAGTAGTCGATAAAGTCGAGCAAGTATCAAATGATGAGTCAATAGCTATGGCATTACGCCTAGCACAAGAAGAAGGACTACTTGTCGGTATTTCTTGTGGTGCAGCAGCAGCAGCAGCGGTAAGGCTTGCGGAACAAGAAGAGTTTGCAGGGAAAACAATAGTTGTCATTTTACCTGATCTTGCAGAAAGGTATATCTCTTCAATTATGTTTGAGAATGTCCCTGCAGGAATCATCAAAGAACCATCTTTAGCCTAGAGCTAAAATTACACAATAGAATCAGGCGATATCAACATTGCATCACCATAGGAAAAGAATCGATATTTATTTTCTATTGCATTTTCATAAAGGGTCAACATACGTTTACGACTAAGAAAAGCACTTACTAATAGTAATAATGAGCTTTTAGGTAAGTGAAAATTTGTTAGCAAGCCATCAACTACTCCAAATTTAAATCCTGGCTTAATAACCAAGTCAACATGGTCTTCAAAAGACTTCAAAGCCCCTCCACCTAATATAAAAGAGGACTCAAGGGCTCTTACGCTAGTAGTACCTACAGCAAAAACTCGACCACCCTTTTTTCTACAATTTTCTATTTCTTTTATAGCATCTGCATTGACTTCTACCCACTCACGATGTAAATGCAGTTGAGATAAGTCTTCCTTTTCTAAAGGTCTAAAAGTTCCAAGACCAACATGTAAGGTTATTTGAGCAAATCTAATACCTTTGTTTTTTAAAACTTCTATAAGTTTATCGCTCAAATGTAAGCCTGCAGTAGGAGCAGCTATAGCTCCAGGTTTATGTGCAAAACGAGTCTGATATTTTTCATCATGATTACTAGAATGATCCTGATTTATATAAGGAGGCAACGGAACCTCACCACAATCTTCTAGTAAATTTTCCATTTGTGCCCTATTAGAAAATTCTTGTGGAAATTGAATAATTCTTCCCCCAGTACTTTCATCTTTAGCAATAACCTTTAAAAGTAAAGAACTCTCTAAAGAAATATCCAACCACAAGTTACCACCAGACCTCATACGTCTACCAGGACGACCAAGACAAAGCCAACGGCCTTCACCTCGAGGTTCCATCAATAGCAACTCCCCTAAACCTCCACCCGACAATCGCACCCTCAATCTTGCCTTAATAACACGAGTGTTATTAACAACTAAAAGATCATCAGGTCTTAGCTCATCTTTCAAATCCCATATCTTTCCATGAGTAATATTTAATGGATCATATGATCCATTCTTGACAATCATCAATTTAGCTGCATGCCTAGGATTAGTAGGTGATTGAGCAATTAAATCATGAGGCAGATCATAATTATACGAGCTTAAAAGATTATCCTGCAGGTTAAACACGTCAAATAAGATATTTAATGGTTAAATTAAATTCCTCCATCTTTCCTTCAATCCATTTTCAATCAGCAAGGCTATGAGGATTATTCTCTATTAGATAAGCCAAATCCTTCAAAAACAATGCTCCATCGGCACCATATATAACTCTATGATCAGCCGTAAGGTTGACTTGCATCTGTTTTTTTATAGAAATAGAACCATCTTTAGAGGCAACTACTTTAGGTAGAGAACCTCCCACAGCCAAAATAGCTCCTGTACCAGGTGGAAGAATTGCATCAAACCGGTCAACTCCAAACATGCCTAGGTTTGAGAGAGTAAATGTACCAGTACTATATTCATGAGGTTCTAATTGCTTATTTCTTGCACGTTTTACAAGGTCTGCCCATTGACGAGATAAATCAGAAAGCGCTGTCACATCAGCCTTTTTAAGCACAGGTGTAATCAAACCTCCATCCTCCATAGCTACCGCAATTGCCACATTTATATCTGAGGGATAAGCAATACCTCCAGAGCTAAATGCAGCATTAACCTGAGGATGCCTACCAAGTGTTAGTCCAACCGCCTTTGCAAGCAAAGCCGTCATCGTCACTCCATTTGGTTTAACTTTTTTATAAAATGAATCCAACTCATCAGTAAGAATCGAATAGCCCACTCTGAAGCAAGGAATATTTAAACTTGCCTCCATATTGCGATTAACTGCTTGTTGGAGAGTATTGAAAGCAATAGTTTCTCCTCTTGATCCAAAACTTTTCCCAGGGAGAGGAGTTTTCTCTGATTCTGTAGATTTTTCAATTTGTGGACTGGAAGAAGATATTGAAGCTGGCGCATCACTTTCAGCAATCCATGGAACACTTATTGGTTGTCCGTTAGCACTTTGAACATCTTGAGCCTGTATCCGACCATGAGGTCCTGTTCCTCTTACAGTTGATAAGTCGACTCCCATTTGGGAAGCAAGTTTTTTAGCTCTTGGAGAAGCTACAATTCGACCATCATTAACAACTTGAGGAGCAATTTTAGGTATTTGAGGAACAACAGGTTTCTCTTTTGTCAATATTTTCCCGTTAGAGTCGTCTGAGAGAGGAACTTTTTTTTCTACTAGTGGGGGTGGACTCTCTACTTCTTCTCTCACTTTCTCTGAGGGAGTCGGCGACTTAGCTTTGGCAGCAGCAATTTCATCTTCACTCTCAACAATCAAACCAATAGTTTCTCCAACAGGTGCAGTGCTCCCAGCAGGCATAACAATAGAAGCAAGGAATCCATCATAAAATGACTCAACATCCATATCAGCTTTATCTGACTCAACAACTAAAACAGACTCCCCTCTTCCTACTTTATCTCCAGGTTTCTTAAGCCACTCCACTATCTTACCTTCGGTCATAGTTGAACTCAAAGCAGGCATAAAAATGTCATGGGTCGCCATATGTCAGGTCCTTACTGAGGGTTAGGGGAATGTTCCAATTCTGTTCAAACTTTTGCCCTACTTTGAAACAGATTTTGGAATGTGTTAATTCAATATACCCAAGCCAGTATCCAAAGACACTATTTTAAACTTTATAACTCAGATTTGCCCACAAACTAATAAATGAACTAGTTACAGATAAACAACGAAATCAAAGGGAATCCCCTCAACTAAAGCATTTTCTTTTCTTGAACTTAATTTAAGGAGAAGCCTGTTCAATTTCTTCTACGATGCCATCTCGAACCAGAATACTTACTCCCATTTTGCTTACTAAATTATCCCCAACTTTTAAATCGCAAAAACTATCTATTTGTCCTTGCTCAACAATTTGTTCCATTTCTAATTCTCTCACTTGAGATTGCTGTTGCAAAAGATTTCTTTTTTGTTCTTCGAACTCTGATCTCTTTGCAGCAACTTGTTCCTGAACTTGAGAGACTTGTTGTTGCACTCTAGGGTCAAGAGGGTTTGAACTCTGACTTCTAACTCCATCAACTATTTGTTGCCCCTCTTTTTCCAATTCACCAAGTTGCTTATCTGTTGTAGAAATTGCATTACTTAATTCTCGTTCAGCCTCCTCTTTCCAGGACGGTGTTACAACAGCCCTAACTGTTATTGAGCGTTTTATAGAGATTGAATCCACTTTAAACGGAACTTATAAGCAATCCCAAGATTCTCAGCAAAAGACGGTTTGGTCAATTTAATTGACCAAATAAACAAATTAGGAATTATAAATTTCATTTACAACTTTCAAGTGTCTTTGCAAAATCTGTGGGCGTCTTTGCTTAAGGGTTTGAGTAAGCAAACCATTTTCAATAGTAAATGGCGTAACCAAAGCGATTGCAAATAATCTTTCATCTGACCTTGAGCCAGGGCGATCTAATAAAACTTTATTCATTTCTCTTCTCAACAACTTTCTTAATTCAAGATCACCGGGACTATCTTCCAATTTTAATGATAAAGGCAATCCCTGTTTAATTGCCCATTCATGAAGCAAATCAGTTCGAGGAACAAGTAAAGCACCTAGATGCTTTTGGTCTTGACCTAACAGAAAAGCCTGTTCAATCAAAGGGCTTGAAATCAAAGCTTCCTCAAGAGGTCCCGGCTCAATATTTTCTCCACTAGTTAAGACAATCGTGTCCTTTTCTCTCCCAGTCAAGACTAAAGATCCATCACTAATTAACATTCCCAAGTCTCCTGTATTAAACCAACCATTAACATCTAAAACCTTTTCAGAGTCTGACTTTTTGCCTAAATAACCAGACATCACTTGAGGGCCTCGAGCAATTACCAAACCTTTTTCGTAAAAGTTTTTCATAGCCAGTGTTTCCGAATCGACAATCTTTATTTCTGTTTGAGGTAGAGGTTGACCTGCACTGCCACGTATATTTCGCCAAGGTCTTCTGCAAGTAAGAACTGGGCTAGTTTCTGTCAAACCATAACCTACTAATAATTCCAGTCCAATTGATTCAAAGAAAGAATCAATATGAGGTGCAATTGCACCACCCCCACTTATAGGAAACTTCAATCTCCCTCCACAAATCTTTGTAAGAATTTTCTGCCATAAACAAATTGATGAAATCCAATGAATTGGAAAACATAAAAGAACCACTATTAAAGATAAAAATTGCTCCAAGGTTGAGACCCTATTAATTGTCAACAAATTTAATTTTCTAAGCGCTAATTTATACTCCTTACTATTTAAAAGTGCCATCTTTATTACAAGCTTTCGAAAAGCAGGCATTTTCTCAACTGCATCATCGAAACTTAACTTTATTGATTCCCATAATCTTGGAACTGTAGCCATTACTATTGGCTTAACCTTTGGCAAATCATCCTTTAGATATCTTATTGTTGTATAAGTCTGAGTACACGCACACGAAAAAAAGTAATATTCAGCACTACGTTCATATGAATGCCAAATTGGTAAAACACTTAATACAGATGATCCCGGAGATGGATTTGCCACACAAGCTAAAGATCTAACTTGATGCATTAAATTAGAATGAGTTAACGGCACACCTTTAGGCCTACCCGTAGTCCCTGAGGTATATAAAATAGTAGCTATTTCTGTTTGCTTGTTATCAATTGCATTTTCAGACTTAATTCCGTCTTTATCAACTAATCCTTTCTCCATAAAACTATTCCATTCAAGAACACCTTCGTCAGATTCTCCCTCTAGTTGAATTACAAATTTCAAACCATTCTTTTGACTTTCCTCAAGAGAAAGTCTTCTCCAAAGATCTGAGTTTTGAACAATCAAGCCAACTGCATGAGAATCCTCAAGAATATACTTAAGTTCATTAACTGGAGCAGTAGCGCCTCTAACTGCATCTGCTGCACCTGATCTCATAATGCCCTGATCAGCGATTAACCATCTAGGACTATTTTCAGAAAAAAGAGCAACTACATCTCCAGGCTCTACTCCCATTTCAATAAATCCATTGGCAGCTTTGGAAATATTTTCTGACAATTCCTTATATGTAAAACTTTCTGGATGGAATGTATGAGGAGAGTCAACAGCTTTTACATGGCCAAAATGAACTCTTAACCATTCCCATATTTGATCAATTCGAGTAAACTTTTCAATCTGAAAGTTTCTATTTAAAGCTTTTTTTTCTTTTAAATCTGGAACCCAAAAAGCAAGTGCTTGAGATGAATTCTGAAAAGGCTTTTTAAAATTAGTCATCTTGATACTTATCGAGAATTAATTTTTCATTTCAATTAAAATCCAAAAGAAATAAAGTTTTTATTTTTCCCAGTTTAATTTAAATCTTCTTTCAACCGATTCTCTTACAAGTGGCTGAACGTCACAGACTTTGATATCAGGTATCAAATCATTCAACCCTCCTATTCTTTCTTTTTCTAAACCGCAAGGAATGATCCGCTTAAAACCAATTAAGTCGCAATCAACATTCAACGAGAAGCCATGTTGAGTAACCCATCTCTTGCACCCAATACCTATTGAAGCAACTTTGAAGCCTTGGCACCAAACTCCCGTCAAACCATTCACTCTTTTGCCCTCAAGCCCTAACAAACCAAGAACATCAATCAATACTTGCTCCAATTCTCTTAAATACCAAAACAAATCTTTTTTGAACAAATTCAAATCCAAAACAAAATATCCAACTATTTGACCAGGTGCATGATGAGTAGCCTCTCCGCCTCTATCAATTTTATAGAGAGGTGCTGGACTATTTTTCTCATCAAATAACAAGTTTTTCTTATCACTACCTCTCCCAAGAGTATAACAAGGCTCATGTTGAAGCAACCACACCGCTTGAGGCGAGAATGGTTTCTCTATCAGGGTTTTCTGAAAATCTTTCTGCCAATTCAATGCGACATCAAATGGAACTATTCTTTCTGGCTCAAAAAGAAAAGCAGAAGAAGTTTGTACAAGTTGAGGGGTTAGATCTAGGTTGGACTCAGGCCCTGGCTCTCGAGCAAAAGAATGAAGCTTCTTATTCATGGACGAAACCTTGAATTAACCACATCTCTTCGTGAATACACACAATCAAAAATTGATAAAGCAACTCATAATTTTCATGAAATGGTAAAAGAGGCAGATGTCCACCTCTCAGTTGCTCGTAATCCAAGAGTGCCGCAACAGATAGCAGAGGTGACCGTTTTTGCAAATGGAACAGTGATAAGAGCTCAAGAAAGAAGTGAAAATCTTTATGCAAGCATCGACTTAGTAGCAAATAAACTCGCTCGACAGCTACGTAAGTATAAAGAGCGTCACAACAATCATCACAAGAACAAGTCTGTTCAACAAGCCCAAGATCAAGAAACTATAGAATCAACCTCTTTAGACACCTCACTTATCGAAGGCAAAGAACCACATTTACCAGATCCAGGAGTAAGACGGAAGTATTTTGAGATGACTCCAATGAGCATAGAGAAAGCCAGGGAACAATTAGATTTAATTGATCATGATTTTTATCTCTTTAGAGATGAAGACGGATTAGCATTAAGAGTTATTTACAAGCGAAATCATGGAGGTTATGGAGTAATTCAAGAGAAAAGTTAAGTATTAATCAAATGGGACGTCAACGATCAAAAGAGGATTATGAAGATATTTCCAAATTGATACATCAAGCAGCTTTAAATCCTCACATGGATTCAGATATGCTTAATAAAATTTGTGATTGTTCAAAGCAAAATGGTTTTGCTGGCTTATGTACTAGCCTTACGCATCTACCAATTGCACGTAAAAGATTAGGTAGCAAGAACGACACAAAATTAATTTCCATAATTGCATTCCCATTCGGTTTTATACCAACTATCAACAAACTAAAAGAAGCTGAATATGCCATTGAAGAGGGAGCAGAAGAATTAGACTTAGTTCCCAATTTTCATGCTTTAAATGATGAAAATAATCAGCTTTTTGCTGAGGAAATCAATCTAATATGTGAACTTGGGATACCAGTAAGAGTAATAGTTGATACAAATAGTCTCTTTGAATCAAAAAATCTTTCAATAGCAATAAATGCTTCTATAGAAGCCGGAGTTAAAGGAATTCAAAGTGGTAATGGATTTGGTCCACCTACAACAAGTGTTCAAATAAAAAAACTTTCTGAAATAGTTAAAAGTCGATGTTCAATTAAAGCAGTAGGAGGAATTAAAACATTCAATCAAGCAAGAGACATTGTTCAAGCAGGTGCTACTCATATAGGAACAAGCTTTGGGTTTGAACTTATCCAAGAACAAAAGAATAAGACTCAATGAATTCAAATCAAAGAATTAAAGGTCTATCACTAAAAGTTAGTCCACTTGGAGAAAATGACAGACTTATAACTATCCTTAGCGAAGAAAATGGGATATCTAGACTTGCGATACCAGGGGCAAGAAAACCAAAAAGTAGCCTACGCGCAACCTCTCCATTTACTTTTCTAGATTTACATATCATTGGCAAAAAAGATCTCAAGCGAGTAACACAAATAAAAATCCTTAAGAGTTTTGGAAATCTTGGTAGAAGTATAGAAACACTTTCAGCGGCTCAAGCAATTTCTGAATTAATTATGATTCTTGTCGGCAATAATGATCCACAAAAAGAACTACTTAAGATAGTTTTAATTCATTTAAATAGATTAGATAATCTCAACAAAAATGAATTAAATTCCTTACATTCTCTGGCTATAAGTGTTCAATCATGTATACACTTATTAGCATTAGCTGGATATTGCTTACCACTGCAAAACTGCTGTCGTTCTGGTTCAAAGTTGATTCCGCCAATTGGTGAATGGTCTTGGCGATGTAGCCTTATCCCGGAAGAAGGTTTTGCTATTGGTTCAATGCCTAATTCAGATATTGAATTAAATCCATCAGAGCTAGCTTTACTGCAAAGACTCCTAAAAAAAGATATACCTTTTCATAGTAATGGAAGCATATTAGGGCCTGAATATGTTTGGCTAAAATTATTAAGAGTTGTCGAAGTATGGATAGAAACACATTTACAAAGAAGAATAAATTCTTTAGAAATGATGAGAGATATATATGCTAGCAATGATTTATTAAGAAAATCGAACTCTAGAGAAAGATAATATTTTAAGCCTCCAGACTAAGAGGAAATCATCTAAATCTATTAAATCCTTTTATTTCAATCTAAAGTTACTAATTCTTAAATTATTCCAAAAATATTTGAAGAATTAGTTTTTCTTTATAAATCCAATTAAGGAGAGGAAATTCAAAGAATTTCCTTCTAAAACTTATATTAAAGAAAAATTTATTTCAGCTTTTAAAGATGTTATTAATTTTTCATATTTTTTTAAAGCAATTATTATTAGTTCAAAAAAGATTTAACTAATAACAATAGTTCTCGAAGAAGTATTGAATAGCTGCTATTTTAATTTAAAGATTTTTTTCAAAATTTGGCCCATATCGCCTGGCTGGGCAAAAAAACACCTTTTTGTGGCAATGTCTGTTATGGGCTAAGCACTACTGAAGAGCTTAGAAAAAGAGGCCATAAAATAAGTTTTATTCACTTTGATAATCCTCGAAGACAGGGAGACAAGAGAACTTCTTTACTAGCGAATGATCCCGACGTAAGCCTTCCTTATTTAATTAAATCTCAGGTTTATACCATTCCATCTCCAAGAGCACAAAGAGAGCTTAGAGAGTCTCTCTCCAGGCTTAAACCTGATTTAATCCATGCAAGCCTTACCCTTTCCCCACTTGATTTTCGATTGCCTGAGCTTTGCCAACAACTCAATGTGCCTTTGATTGCAACTTTTCATCCAGCATTTGATTCTAAGCTTAGAAACCTCACGGCAAATACTCAGCAACTCACCTACCAACTTTATGCACCATCTTTAGCCAAATTTGACAAAGTAATAGTGTTCTCAGATATGCAAGCAGAAGTACTTGCAAAACTTGGAGTAAAAGAAAACCGACTTGCTGTAATACCCAATGGAATTGATATTGAAAAATGGAAGCCTGATAACTTTGATTCATTAAACAATCTTCACCTAGAGATTAGAGAGAAGCTTGGACCTGAAAGGATATTTATTTACATGGGCAGAATTGCCTCTGAAAAAAATGTTGAAGCACTTCTTCGTGCATGGAAACTAGTTCAGCCAAAAGGTTGTCGACTAGTAATAGTTGGAGATGGTCCATTAAGACCGACTCTTGAAAACAATTCAATCTTCAACAAAGAACATAATGTAACTTGGTGGGGCTATGAATCTGACCTTAATAAAAGAGTTGCTCTGCTTCAAATTGCAGAGGTTTTCTTACTTCCCAGTCTAGTTGAAGGATTATCAATCGCTTTACTTGAAGCAATGGCTACTGCTACAGCATGTGTAGCGACTGACGCTGGGGCAGACGGAAAAGTAATGGAAGGTGGTGCAGGTATTGTTTTAAGTACAAATGCAGTCACTTCACAATTAAGAACTCTTTTACCAGTCTTAAGAGATCAACCAGTACTTACAAATGAATTAGGTAGACGTGCTCGTTTAAGAGTAGAAGAACGATATACACTTAAACAAAATATTGACTCTCTTGAAAATTTATATAATAACGTTCTTAAGTCATTCAACTCGACATCTTTTCAGCCAATTGGCGACTCTTCTCAGCTGCTAAAACAACTGCTTCAATCAAAGCAGATCTCAAGCCCGCAAGTTCAAGGTGTCGAAGAGCACTAATTGTCGTACCAGCTGGGGATGCAACCATATCTTTAAGTTCTGCAGGATGTAAGCCTTTCTCTCTTAATAAAGATGCAGTCCCTGAGAAGGTTTTATGAACCAATTGATTTGACAAGTGACGTGGCAATCCAGCGGCAACAGCTCCGTCAGCCATAGCTTCTACCATCAAAGCTATATAGGCAGGACCAGATGATGTTAGCGCTAAAAAAGAATCAAGTTGATGTTCAGGTAATTCAAAAATTTCACTTATTGGCTCAAAAATCCTTTTCACCTTATTTTTCTGCTGGGAAGTTATATCATCTCCCCAAGTTAAGCCAGTAAGACCTTCTCCCACTAGTGAAGGAGTATTTGGAACGGCTCTTACACATATATGGCCAGGGAAAGATTCCTGGAGAGTTTTCAAAGTTATCCCAGCCAAAATTGAAATCATTAAAGGTTTTGAGGTTTGACTCTTAGATTCAAACCTTGAAGCAGATTCACTAACTTTTTTGAGTTGCTGAGGCTTTACAGCTAAAACCTGGAGAGGAGCTCCCAAAGCCATTTCCATTAGATCATTATTACTAGAAACAACTCTTACACCTTCAGGAATCTCATTTAATGCTTGTGGAATACTTGAATCATTACCAACGACACCAAAAACTTGCTCGGGCGTATATTCACCTCTTTCTAAAAGAGGTAAAATAATAGCCCTCGCCATTCGTCCAAAGCCAATAATACCAATAGATTTGTCCAACCTTTATAAAATTTTTAAAGGGCTGTCACCATTGTCTCTCCCCAAGCAGGTTCTGGCGCAGGATTTGACTCCTTCGAAATTAAATCCGATCCTTTATTAACCATGTTTGACGGGGAAGCCTCTTCTTGAAAAGAATTTGTTACTGACACACAAGAAGGAGCAAAAAGGAAAATACTTTCTCCTACTCTTTCTTGATGTCCATCGATAGCAAAAGTGCCTCCCGCGACAAAATCAACAGCTCTTTGAGCTTGATCTGGCTCCATCATCGTAAGGTTTAAAATAACTGTTTTCCTCTCACGCAAAGCTTGAATTACTCTTGGCATTTCATCAAAGCTACGAGGCTCCATCAAGCTTACTTCGGAAGAAGTAGTCGAAATCCCTGGCATGCCTATAACGTTTGAGGAAGGAACACCATTTCCACCTTGAAATGGGTTGGACTGAGATAAGGTCGATATCTCGCCACTGCCTTGCTTACGAGCTCTATTGAAATTATCAAATTCGTCACCTGTTTCGTAATCGAGCTCATCAAAATCACTATCTAAAAAATCGTCACCAGCAACGACAGCACGAAGACGGGAAATAAGCGACACCAGTTAATCCTCTCGGGATGATTTTATAAAGTTGGATAATCCAACAAAGGAAACATCTTCAAACATTTAAAGATGAACCATATACTTAGATAACGCTACTTATGTTCACCTGCAAGCTTTTTTATTGCTTTTTTTATAACTCTGATGATTTCTTTAAATTCTAACGTTTACCAAATAAAAGAGACCCTACGCGAATCCATGTAGAACCAGCGTCCACTGCTTCTCTCCAATCCTTGCTCATACCCATAGAACAATCCTTTAACTTCAAATGATTTGCAAGATTTCTACAATCTCTAAACAAATCTTTTCTTTGATTGAAATCAAGCGAAATTGGTGGTATCGCCATAAGCCCTATCAAATGAATGTTATTAGTAGCATTTATTTTTGACCAACTATCTAAAAGATCTTCAACCAAAAAACCTCCCTTAGATGGATCATCTCTAAATTTTACTTGTAAGAATATTTTTGGCATTTTTCTCTCTTCTTCTGAAATCCTAGAAATCCTCTCCAATAAAGATATGGAATCTACCGAATGAATAAAGTCAAATTCCTTTATTACACCTCGAACCTTGTTTTTTTGTAATCTCCCCACAAAATGCCATTTAAGCTGACTTAAATCATTAAGGTTCTTTTTCTTTTGTATAGCCTCTTGTAATCGACTCTCTCCAAAATCCACTTGGCCATAAGCTGCTAAATTTCGTATAGATTCTTCATTCTGACTTTTACTCACTGCAAGTAAACTTACCCCAGCTGGCAGTAGGTTCTTAATTCCCTGGATGTCTATAAAATCAGTCAACTCTCAAATCAAATAAAAGTTTGATTAAATAACTCTTCCCAAGTAATTAAATCCTCAGATTTTTCTCGTCTATTTTTAGATAAATTCATTTCTGCATAATGCCTAGCATCCATATATGGAATAACTTCAAAAGTTGCTCCTCTTGGTTGGGCAGTAACCAAGAAAAATATTTTTTGAGCATATAAGGTTGCATAAACATCCCTGCCATTACTTGCTGGAGAAACGAGATATAACATTCCAAAAGTCGGATGATTTAAATAGCGCTCAGCGTTCAAATCTGTAATTTTTAATTAAAATGTACCATACTTACATCTAAAGATAATAGCCAACACAAGAAAAAAGATCGATCCAAAATTAATTAAAGAGTATCTAGGGTCAGAAATAAAAGAAGGTCTAAACTGCTCAGAAGGAACCCATAGACCCTTTCGTATCATTAAAGAATCAGCTCCTTGCTCGGCTCTCAATAAAATATTTGATAAAAGTCTTTCCCCTACAGACAAAAACAAGCCTATAGACGATTTAAGTCCTAGCTTTTTAAAATCTACAGCTCTAATCCCAATAGATCGAAAAAGATTTTGCAGTTCTTCTTGCACTAAAGGTAAAAATCTTAATGCTAAAAGAAGCTGAAAAGACATTCTTTCCGTAGGAAACCCCAGTCTAGTAAGAGGTTCGAGAAACCATCTCATCGCCCATACAAGGTCCTCAGGAGGCGTCGTAATCATCATAAGATTCACACTATGAATAACAGTAAAAATCAAAGTAGATGTTTTAATACCTAATTCAGCAGAGCGTCGATCAACAATTAAAGGTCCAATAGATATTCCTCCAAGGTTGAGTGGTCCCAACTTAAAGAGCTCCCAAGAAGGAGTAAAAAGGAATGCGTTAGGTATTTCAATATGGTCTCTAATTGGCAACTGGCTAGTCGGTTCACTAGCAGGCAAAATCATCGAAAGCAATCCAACAAAAAGTGAAAAAGCCAATAGAATTGATAGAGAACGCCACCATATTCTTCTAGGCAAAGAACTGATAAATGTAATTAATAAGAGTACTATTGCAGTAGAAACTCTCCATGTAGAAGATGCAAGAATGGGCGTAATTAAAAACATTAAAACCCAAGAAAACTTGATTCTTGGATCAATTAAACGAAGCCAGCTTGATTTACCTGCAACATATTGACCAATAGGAATTTCTTTTAGCCAATCCATAAATAACGACTATTTAGAAGGTTCTTTATGCTGCCGATCAAAGTCTTTCTGGGCATCACGTTGCTGCTTCCCTCTCCAAAATAATTTAATAGGAGTGCCCTCAAAGCCAATCCCCTCTCTAAGTTGTCTTTCAATATATCGTCGGTATGTTTCACCAAACAATTTTGGATCATTAACGAAAAGGGTAAAACTTGGAGGGTTAATTGCCACTTGAGTACCGTAATAAAGACGTCCCTGTCGACCTCCTCGAGAAGTGGGGGGACTTCTCCATCTCAAAGCTTCTGAAAGCACTTCATTCACCACCGAAGTGCTTATTCTTTTTCGGTTCTGCTCAACTGCCAAAATCGCTAGTGCAAAAATCCCTTCTACTCTTTGTCCTGTAATAGCTGAAGTAAAAATCATCTCAGCCCAATCAAGAAAATATAACTTTGAGCGAATATCTTTTTCCATTGCATTCATGGTATGACTATCTTTTTCAACAGCATCCCATTTGTTAACCACAATTAGACAAGCTCTACCTTGCTGCTCAATCCTTCCAGCAAGTCGTTGATCCTGCTCAGTTACTCCATCTAAAGCATCTATAACTAAAACACAGACATCGCTTCTTTCTATAGCTTTAAAACTTCGATTTATACCAAAAAATTCAGGGCCATAGTTCACACTTCTCCGTCTACGAATTCCTGCAGTATCTAATAATTTCCATTGCTTACCATCACGAACTATTCGAGTATCAATAGTATCTCTAGTCGTCCCCCTAACAGGACTGACAATTGCCCTGGTTTCTCCACAAATAGAATTAAGAAGACTTGATTTTCCTACATTTGGTCTACCAATTATTGCCAATTGAATAGGAACATCATTATCTTCATCCAAATCTTTTGAGGGAAACAAAGTAATGACTTGATCAAGAAGATCACCAGTACCTACACCATGAATTGCCGAAATGGGATGAGGCTCACCAAGACCTAGCTTCCAGAATTCAGCTGCCATTGCCAATCCTTGTTCAGGAGATTCACATTTATTCACTGCTACCAAAGTTTGACAAGAATGGGGCCTTAAGAATTCAGCAATTGATTCATCAGCAGCCGTAACCCCCTGTTGACCATCAACAATAACTACTGCAACCACAGCCTCCTCAAGAGCAAGATTTGCTTGTTCTCTTATTTCAGGAAGGAACTCACTATCGTCATCAAAAACCAACCCTCCAGTATCAACAACTTTAAAATCCCTATCTCTCCAAAAACCATCTTGATAAGTTCGATCCCTTGTAACACCAGGTTCATCATGCACAATAGCTTCTCTGCTCTGACACAAACGATTTACCAATGTCGATTTACCAACATTTGGTCTACCAATTATCGCAACTACTGGAAGCGCCAAATTCCTCTTCCTTTCATAAGATTATTTAACCTTTATAGGTCCAATACGAGATTAATTCTTCATACTGCAAGTATCAGCAAAGAGTAGGAATCCAACATGAGATCTCAAAGTCAATTTCCGCTCAAGAC
>QBWF01000016.1 GCA_003283665.1 Prochlorococcus sp. AG-315-I14
CCTAGTTCTTGTTCTAATAATTCTTTGCCTCGGATGATAGTGTCTTCTCTATGACTTTTTTTATACCATTGTCTAATACGATTTCTAGCAGTAGGAGTAGCGACATAATTTAACCAATCTAGACTTGGGTGAGCGGTTTGATTTGTAAGGATTTCAATGAAATCTCCATTCTTAAGAGGTGTTGAGAGTACACACAGACGATCATTAATTCTTGCCCCATTGCAATGATTCCCAACTTCTGAGTGGATGCGATAAGCAAAATCAATAGCAGTTGATCCATTCCTTAATCCTAGAACATCTCCTTTTGGGGTGAAAACAAAAACTTCTTCATCAAATAAATCTTCTTTGATTGATGCTAGATAGTCATTATGATCATTTTCACCTTCTTCTTGTTGCCATTCAACTAGTTGACGTAACCAGTTGAATTTTTCAGCATCTGTATTAGCAGGTGAACCTCCTTCTTTGTATTTCCAGTGAGCTGCGATACCAAATTCTGAAACCCGGTGCATTTCTGGTGTTCTTATTTGAACTTCAACAGGTCTATGTTTACCAATAACAGCAGTATGAAGAGATTGATAACCATTTGCTTTTGGTAGGCCTATATAATCCTTAAATCTTCCGGGTATTGGCCTGAAAGTGTCGTGAACAACAGCAAGAGCTCGATAGCAAGTTTCTACGTTTGGTACAAGGATTCTGAGTGCTGCTATATCAAAAATCTCATGAAACTCTTTTTGTTGTCGCTGCATTTTGCTCCAAATACCATATAAATGCTTTGGCCTACCACTGACTTCGCAATTATCAAGACCTGCTGCACTCAAGCGGTCTTTTAATAATTGAACGGTTGTATTCAGTCTCTTTTCACGTTCACTGCGCTTACTGGATATTTGTTGTTGAATTTCTTTGTAGGGACCAGGTTCTAAAAGTTTGAATGCTAAGTCTTCTAGTTCCCACTTGAAACGTCCTATGCCTAATCGATTTGCCAATGGAGCGTATATTTCACGTGTTTCTTTTGCAATTCTAGTTTGTCTCTCAGGATCTAATGAGCCAATGGTACGCATATTGTGAAGCCTATCTGCAAGTTTGACTAGTACAACTCGAATATCACTGGCCATAGCAAGAAACATTTTACGTAAATTTTCAGCTTGAGCCTCAGTTCGATTATTAAAATGAATTCCACCTAATTTGGTTACGCCTTCTACTAAGTACCTAACTTCATTTCCAAAATACCCTTCTAGTTGTTCAGGGCTTATGTTCGTGTCTTCAACAACATCGTGTAGAAAACCAGCAGCAATAACGCTGGCACTGGCACCGATTTCTCTTAATAAATCTGCTACCGCAACGGGATGAATTATGTAAGGTTCACCGCTCTTTCTATATTGACCTTTATGTAATTGGAAGGCTAAATCAAAAGCAGCAACTAATAATGCTTCTGAATCTCTTGGGCAACTGGCCCCCATTCCTGGTGGAATATTTTCAATGCAATTTATTAGCCAATCTGGCAAGATGATTTCATAATCATCAAAATGCTTTATTTGAGGTGACCTGAGTCGAGGTTCGCCAGCGAACATCTCATCACTGACCATGCTGGTCTGGGTTGAACTGCGAGCAGAGGTGACCTTTGGCATCAGCACTGGCGCCTAGTTTATTTTATTCAGACTCTTCATTTCTAGCCACATTTTTTATGAGTAGCTCATCAAAAGAAGTCTTAAATATAATCAACCTAAAGGCAATTTATCCAAATTGTTCTAATTGGGTATTAGATGGATTGAATCTTCAAATCAGTCAAGGAGAGAAGCTTGCTCTGATTGGTAGTTCAGGATGTGGTAAAAGTACTGTTGCAAAGGCTGTGATGCAAATGCTTCCAATAGGAAGTATTTGTAAAGGAATGATTTTATTGAATGAACAAAATATTTTAGCTTTAGATGAAACCTCATTGCAAAGGATTCGTGGTCAACAGGTTGGATTGATTTTTCAGGATCCAATGTCTCGTCTCAATCCAATCATGACCATAGGAGATCATTTGTTAGACACTCTTTTGGCGCATAGATCTTTCGAACCAATTCATATATTAAAAAAAAGAGCAAAAGAATTATTAGAAAAAGTTGGAATAAGTCATATGCGCTTTAATTCTTTTCCTCATGAATTGAGTGGAGGCATGCAACAACGCGTGGCAATTGCTTTAGCAATTGCTTTGAATCCTCCCTTGATAATTGCTGACGAACCAACTACTAGTCTTGATTCTATAATTTCTAATCAGATAATGAGTGAATTAAGCTCACTTTGTGATGAGCTTGGAACTGCTCTTTTATTAATTAGTCATGATTTATCGATGGCAGCTAAATGGTGTAAAAAAATTGCCATACTTGATTACGGGAAAATAATTGAGTTAGGAAATAGTAAGGATATAATTTGCAATCCAAAGTCAACGATTGCTCAAAGATTAGTTGGTTCAGCAAGGATTAAAGAAGGAACTGAGTATAAAAAACTATTGGAAAGAAATGAATTACTTAAGGTTCAGAGCTTACGTTGTTGGCATAACATAGGAGATTGGCCATTGAGTTCTATTTGGATAAAGGCAGTTAATGAAGTTACTTTTTCTTTGTATGAAGGTGAGACTCTTGGGGTCGTGGGTCCTTCTGGTTGTGGTAAAAGTACTTTATGTAGGGCTTTGATGGGATTACTCCCTTTAAAAGGAGGAATTATTAAGTTTTTAGGTAAAGATATTGCTAAAATGAATAGAAAGAATCTAAGGAAATTTCGCAAAAATATCCAAATAATATTTCAAGATCCTTACTCATGTTTAAACCCTAAAATGTCAATTATTGATTCAGTTATGGATCCAATTCTTATTCATAATTTGTCCACTAGAGCACAAGCTAAAGAGAAAGCTCGTTCTCTACTGGGGCTTGTTGGCTTGAGCCCTAGTGAGTTTTATGAAAAACGTTTCCCTCATCAACTTTCGGGAGGACAACAGCAAAGAGTTGTTATAGCAAGGGCACTAACTTTGGACCCTAAAGTACTGATTTGTGATGAAAGTGTGAGTATGTTGGATGCTCAAGTCCAGGTTGATGTATTGAAATTATTAGATTCATTACAGAAAAGATTTAAACTTTCTATGTTATTTATAACTCATGATTTGTCCGTGGCAGCAGGCTTTTGTCATAGAATTATAGTTTTTGATCAGGGAAGAATTATTGAAGAGAATTCAGGTGGAAATATTTTTAACAATGCTCAATCAGATTTAACCAAAAAACTAGTTCAAGCTTCTCCTAGATTACCTATATACTAATTTTATTTAGTTCTCAATAGTTTTAAAAGTCGGTTGAAAATAGTAGGAATTGGTGCATGGAACTTCATTTCTTTTAATGTTATTGGATGTATTAAACCTAGTTCTATTGCATGTAATGCCTGACTAGAAATATTCATAGGTAATTTCTTGCACCTACTATAAGTTTGATCTCCTATGATTGGATGTCCTATGTGTGCACTATGGACACGAATTTGGTGAGTCCGACCAGTATCAAGTTTGAATTGTAATAGAGAAAAATTACCAAATCTTTCTACCAGTTTCCAATGTGTGCATGCATACCTGCCTAACTCTTCATCGACTACAGCATATTTCTTTCTATCTTTTGGATGTCTACCAATTGATCCGACAATAAGTCCTTCGTTATCTTTTGGGGCGCCATGTACTACAGCAATATAATTACGTGAGGCAATTCTTTTTTGTATTTGAATTTGTAATTTAACTAAGGCTTCTTGACTTTTCGCAACAACTATACATCCTGTAGTGTCTTTATCTAATCTGTGTACTATTCCTGGTCTTAATTTACCTCCAATGCCTGGAAGATCCGGGCAATGGTTTATAAGTGCATTTACCAAAGTTCCTGTTTTATTTCCTGGTGCAGGATGAACGGCAATTCCTGCATCTTTATTTATAACAATTAAATGATCATCTTCAAATAAAATGTCTAGATCAATTTTTTCTGGCTTGAGATAAGGAAGAGGTTCAGGAGGTGGGACCCAGAGGTGAATTTTGTCACCTGGTCTCAGAGGTGTTTTTGCTTTCCCAGCTAAACCATTTACCTTTGCGTATCCTGCTTCTATAAATTTTTGAATATGAGCTCTGCTTTGTTCTGACCGTTGACTCACTAACCATCTATCAAGTCTCATTGGCATAGCTCTATTGTATTCGAGCCGAAATAGCTCACCTTCTCCTTCTCCAAATGCATCTTGAATTTCATCTTGCATTAGGGAACCTCAAGTGAAATATTACCTAAGAGATTTTTACGGAAATCATCAAGTAATCTTTGAGACATTCGAATAGTATCTCCTGAGGTGTGACGTTTGGCCGCTGATAACAGCCAAGAAGTCTCATCTTTGATTTCTTGATCAAAGAATATTCCATAGCGTTCTTCTAACAACACTAATTCTTTTCTAGAATTTTCCTTTTTATTTAATTTTATAAGAAGATTCATAAAGCTCATGGCTACTAATTCAACATCATATGCGGCCTGTCCAATGTCATCACATATGGCCAATTTAAGAGCAGAATTCTGGTCTTCTAATCTGGGAGGTAAAACACCAGGTGCATCCAGAAGATCGAGATCTTGTCCTAATCTTACCCATCTCAAGCTTCTTGTTACGCCTGCTCGCCTAGAGCTAGAAACAACTTTTTTGTTCACTAATCTATTTATGAGGGCAGATTTCCCTACGTTGGGAAATCCAAGTGTAAGTACTCTGACTGGGCGATTTTTCATCCCTCGGTCTTCCCTTCTTTTATTTAATTCTTGTCCAGCACGAATAGCAGCTTGTTTTATTTGAAATACACCTGTTCCAGATTTTGCATTACACCACCAAGGCACTTTCCCTTCTGATCGGAATTGAGTATCCCATGATTTAAGAACTTCGTTATTTATCATATCTTTTCTATTAAGTATTAAAAGTTGTTTTTTTCCTTGTAACCATTTCTGAAGATAAGGGTGAGAGGTGGCTAAGGGTATGCGAGCATCTCTAACTTCAAAAATAAGATCAACTTTATTGAGGTTTTCTTTTATTTGTTTTTCTGCCTTGGCGATGTGACCTGGGTACCATTGTATTAGTTTTTTTGTCACGGGATTTTGAACACTGAAAAGGTTAATTGAATGATTTAAAAATTTAGTTTTTTAAATTAATGTTGAGCCTTGTCTATAAAAAGAATTTTAATCTAAGCTTAACTTATCACTTAATAAGACTTTATAAAATAATGATGTCAATCAGATTCTTCAAAGATAGATAAAACTTGTATTCCTTTTTTATTTGATGCAAGCGACATTAGAAACTTTTATATACTATGAGGAAAATTGCATTACCTCAATTAGATTAAAAAAAATTAATTCTTGCATAAAAGATAAGTCTCCTTCTTTCATTTTTACTATTTAAGTAATTCTGAGTAGAAAAGTTTTTTGCGAATTACAAAAGGCTTATATTTTTTTAAAGGGTGCCAGATAAGTTTTCTGTCTTAGCAATTAACCAATTCGTGCAGTCTAAGAGCTATTGTCACTCAGTTTCCTTATTGAATACACACTATGGCTAAGAGGTCCCTGTCAACTCTCGGCGCTGAAGACCTGTCTGGTAAGCGTGTGTTGGTAAGAGTAGATTTTAATGTCCCATTGAGTGATCAGGGTGTAATAACTGATGACACTAGAATTCGTGCTGCATTGCCAACGATTAATGATCTTATAGAAAAAAGTGCCAGAGTTATTCTTGTAGCTCATTTTGGACGACCAAAAGGAGAAGTTAATGAAACAATGCGTTTAACTTCTGTCGCACAAAGGTTGAGTGAATTGCTTGGAAAAACAGTAGTAAAAACAGATAGTTGTATAGGTCCTGAAGCTAAGTCAAAAGTTTTTGGTATGGCAAATGGTGAGGTTGTTCTTCTGGAAAATGTTCGATTTATTGCTGGAGAAGAAAAAAATGATACCGAATTTGCAAAGGAATTGGCATCTTTAGCAGAAGTTTATGTTAATGATGCTTTTGGAGCGGCTCATCGTGCTCATGCTTCAACTGAAGGAGTGACAAAGTTTTTAAAGCCTTGTGTTGCAGGTTATTTGATGGAAAAAGAACTACAGTATCTGCAAGGTGCAATTGATGACCCCAAAAGACCTTTGGCTGCAATTGTAGGAGGCTCAAAAGTAAGTAGCAAAATAGGAGTTCTAGAATCTTTAATTGATAAATGTGACAAAATCATTGTTGGTGGAGGTATGATTTTTACTTTTTATAAGGCTAGAGGTCTTTCTGTTGGTAATAGTCTTGTTGAAGAAGATAAACTTGAATTGGCAAAGGCTTTAGAAGAAAAAGCTAAATCAAAAGGAGTAGAGTTTTTATTACCTAGTGATGTCGTTTTAGCTGATAAATTTTCTCCAGATGCTAATAGTCAAATCTCTAAAGTAGATGAAATAAGTGAAGGTTGGATGGGATTAGATATTGGATCTGATTCGATTAAGCTTTTTCAGGATGCTTTGAAAGGTTGCAAAACTGTAATTTGGAATGGACCAATGGGGGTATTTGAGTTTGAAAAATTTGCAACTGGTACGAATGAAATTGCTAATACACTTGCTGAATTAAGTTCAGATGGATGTTGCACAATTATTGGAGGTGGAGATTCTGTAGCTGCGGTCGAGAAAGCAGGTCTAGCCAAAAACATGTCTCATATTTCGACTGGGGGGGGAGCCAGCCTTGAACTTTTAGAAGGCAAAGTTCTTCCAGGTGTAGCAGCTCTAGATTAGATTACGGACTAAAGAAAAGATTTTTGTACATCTGAATATTTTTAATAGATCAGTCTACTTCTACTTTTTTTGTAATTGTAAAAATACCTTTCTGATGAGCAATAATTGCTGCAATTGTCTGAGAACCTGGCTGTAAAGGTGCTGTTATAGTTTTAAATAATCCTCCGGACCCTTTTGGTCTCATGCCGAAAGGGATACTGAATTGTTTATTAGAGTTGCTCTTATTAAGAGTTATCATTTCTCCTGTTATAAAAGAATTATCAATTGGCTTTTCAATGATTAAATCAAAGTGATAACGCTCACCAGCACTTACCTTCTGGGGAGAATTAACTTGTATCTTCAGGTCTTTATTATAGGATTTGAGGATTGACTCTTCATTTAGAATTATGTAATCTGTTATTTGATTATTATTAGTTTCTAACTTAATAGTTTGTCTAGAATCTAGATCATATTTTAAGCTTCCGATATAACGTTTAGATGTGATTTTTATATCTAAGTATTGTTTGTTTTTATAATCATTTTTTGGATTAATGGACCATTCTATTTCTTTATAATTCTTTGTGAAATTATCGTATTGGTTCTCAAATTTCCTGAAGGATTCCTCAATAAATAACTGTTTAAGTGCAAATAAATTTTTATTGTTGAGACCTTTTTCTAATTGTTTGCTTAGAAATTCAATTTGTATGTCTTGGCTTGATGCAGGGCTGGAACCGAAACTACATATCAACAAAAAGCTTATTAAATTGAGTCTTAGTGAATAGTGCACCTGGACTTTTTATAATTATTATAATTTAGCATCAAAAAAACTTTTTTGATTTATGCCTAGGCTTTTAATTGCAGCAAGCGGTACTGGTGGGCATATCTATCCTGCATTGGCGTTCGCTGATTCACTCTCAAGTGCCTGGGAGGTTGAATGGTTGGGGGTTCCTAATCGGTTAGAGATTGAACTTGTTCCTGAAAAGTTTAAATTAACGACTTTAAAAGTAGGAGGTTTGCAAGGAAATATATTTTGGAAAATATATGCTTTTTGTAAATTACTCTTTTCTTCTATAGAGGTTTGTAATTTATTGCGTAAAAAACAGATAAATGTTGTTTTTACTACCGGTGGCTATATATCAGCACCTACTATTATTGCTTCTAAATTAAGAGGAATACCAGTACTGCTTCATGAATCGAATGCGATTCCTGGACGAGTAACCAGGCTTTTAGGTGCATTGTGCGATCATGTTGCTCTGGGCATCCCTTCAGCATCTTCGTATTTGCCTTTTTGTAAAACAAGTTATACAGGTACACCTGTTAGAGAGGAATTTCATTCAGAACAGTCTTTGCCTGATTGGGTCCCTAAAGGTAGCGGCCCATTGATTTTGATAATGGGAGGTAGTCAAGGGGCAAGAAAGTTGAATGAAATGGTAAGAAATGTTTTACCTTGGTTGCTTGAGAAAGGATATAGAGTGGTTCACCTTACAGGTATTAATGATCCTTTTTATAAAGATAAAATTAGATTTAAGGATCAAGATAATCTAGTGATTATGCCTTTTAGTACTGAAATTCCAGCCTTGCTTCAACACTCTGATCTTGTAATCAGTAGGGCCGGTGCAAGTGCAATTTGCGAAATCATTATATCGAGAACACCTTCTATTTTAATCCCCTTTCCTCAGGCCACTGATCAACATCAGGAACTAAATGCAGCTTATCTTGCAAGTTTTGGTGGGGCTATAATTGTGAACCAGCATTCTCCTAAGGAAGTTATTTTATTAAATGTTTTAAATCATTTATTGGGGTCTATTTATTTAAAGAAGATGAAATCTAATATGAAGAAATTCCTATATATAAATTCTGAATATGAGTTAGCTAAAATAATAACTAGATTTAATTAATGAGTTCTTTAATTGCATCAATCATTTGAACATTATGTTTTCTTTTTTGGAGGCTTATCCTGAGCCAATTTTCTCCTAAGTTTATGAATGACCTGCAATCTCTCAGTAATATACCTTTATTTTTAAGGCCTTGAAGAAGAGGAGTTAGAGAAGATTCACTTTTTATTAATTGGAAATTAGTAGTCGTTGGTAGAGGTTTAAAACTTGAGAAATTAGATAAATTATTATCTAACCATGCTCCTTCCTTCTTTATCCAATTATGGACTTTATTTAACCATTTATTATGCATTATCTTATCTTGCATAATTATATTAGTTGTATTAATTGCAAAAGTATTTATTGGCCATGGGTCTCTTATCTCTTTCCATTTTGATAATCTTTCTGAACTAGTAACAACATATCCCATTCTCACTCCTGCAAGACCTAGTAATTTTGTAAGACTTCTAACAACTATAAGATTTTTATATTTCTTAGTTAAGTCTAAAACTGACTGTTTTTCTCCGTTTGGAACAAGAGAGATAAAGGCTTCATCACATATAACTAGCTTATACATATTTAATAAATTCTTTATAGAAATCCGACTCCATAATTGACCTGTAGGATTATGCGGATTTGTAATCCACAAGACATTTGTTTTTGGTATGAGAGGAAAATGTTGAGGTTTATTAGTGCTCCAAGATAAGGGCAGATCTGTATAAATATAAGGAGCATTCCAGCATTTAAGGGCTCTTTCGTAATCACCAAAACATGGAGAAGGTAGAGAACTTACACCATATAAACCAGCATCTCTGGCCACCCAGGTGAATAATTCAGATGCTCCATTCCCAGGTAAAATCATTGATGGATCAATATTATGCCATTGTGAGATTGCATTTTTAATGCTTTGATAACTTCTATCAGGATAAAACTTTATTGAGTTATCTTTTATTGTTTTCAACAGACATGTAGTTAACTTAGTTGGTAATTTAAAAGGAACAATGGATGCACTTGCATCGATTATTCTTTTAGTTTCTATATTTAATTTTCTTGCTTCGTTCTCAATATTGCCACCATGAGAGTCGAAGCTTTTTTGTGAATCAAAAGACACGATTTGTTTTTAGAATTATAAAGTAAACATAATTAATTATTAATAAGAGTATCATATTTTATTTCCATGGTTCTTGAGATCCTATGGCTTCTTTGATACTTTTAAAGCCATTGATTTCCATTTGATGGATGAGGCCATCTAAAATATTAGGCACTAAGCTTGGTCCTTCAAATATCCACCCAGTATAAATTTGGATTAGTGATGCACCTGCTGTAATTCTCTCCCATGCAGATTTTGCTGAGTTTATTCCGCCAACACCGATTAGAGGGAGATCATGATTTATGGACATCCTTAATCTATTTATCACATCAATCCCTCTTTGCTGAATAGGCAATCCGCTCATTCCCCCACTCTCTTGTGAAAGTGTATTACCAGTTTTTATTTTTCTATTTTTCAATTCATATCGAGCCAAGCTTGTATTGATTGCAATTATGCCATCAAGTCCTTCTTCTTTTGAAACTATTGCAATTTCATCAATAGCTTCATTTGAAAGATCAGGAGAAATTTTCACTAATAACGGGGGACAATTAGGTAAGCTTTTAAGCGTTCTTATTAGTTTTTTTATTTGTTCAGTCTCTTGTAATGAACGAAGTCCAGGGGTGTTTGGTGAACTAACATTGATTACTGCATAATCTGATAGTGGAGCAAGAAGTGCAAGAGATAAGGCATAGTCTTTATAGGCATCATTGAGATTAGTGATTTTTGATTTACCTAAATTTATACCCAGAACAATAGGTCTATGACCTGGTGGTTCTAATTCTTGAGCTTCTAAAGTTTTTAAAAATTTTTGTGCTCCAAAATTATTAAATCCCATACGATTTAATGCAGCTTTTTCTTTTGCAAGTCTAAAGAGTCTTGGCTTGGGGTTGCCTTCTTGTGGGTGCCAAGTAATTGTCCCAAGTTCAGCAAAACCAAACCCAAAATAATTCCAAACCCCTGCCCCGACGCCATTTTTGTCAAACCCTGCAGCTAGTCCAATAGGATTTTTGAAATTACAACCAAAAATATTTTGATTTAGCCTTGAATCAGTTCTTTGAAGATTGATTGTCGCTTTTGAAAGTAGATTAGAAAAAATGGGTAAATTTCTTTTTAAGGATGCGAATTTAAGTGAATTTAGAGCTAAATTTGAAAGAATTTCTGCATCAATTCCATCATCTTGAGACAGTAATGGACCAAGAAGAAGTCCATATAAATCGTCTTTATTCTTGTTTGAAAAGTTTTCCATATTGAATATCAGCTTGATAATTTTATTCTAATTAAGATTAATAAAATATTAAAGTAGTAATTAATAGTTAAAATATATGGCTTTAGATTTTATGGTTAGCACAAAGATTTATTTCTTATCATTAGAAGACTTTAGATATATTTTCTTTCCTTTAGAAAAACAAACTGCTATTTCATCAACTCTATCATTATCTCTTTCTCCACTATGACCTTTAACATACTCAAGTTTGATTTTTGGTAGTTCAGGGTCATCAAGAGCTTTCCAAAGATCTTGATTGAGAACTGGTTTTCCTGATGCAGTTTTCCAACCCTTTCTTTTCCAGTTTGGCATCCATTTTTCTAGGCCATCAATAAGATATTTGCTATCAGTTTTGATAGTTAGAGAACGATGGAATGGTGTGTTTTTTAGTTCTTGAAAAAGAAATAGAGCAGCTTGTAACTCCATTCGATTATTAGTTGTTTCTGGATTGAAACCACCAAATTCAACTTCACTTCCATCCTCAAATCTAATCAATGCTCCCCAGCCGCCTGGGCCGGGATTACCACTGCAAGCGCCATCAGTTGCAGCAGCAATAGCCAGATTTTGTTCTTGTTGTGACATAAAAAAACCGGTCTTAATTGACCGGCTTTATATAAGCAGATAATGGATATTTTTGGAGTAACACGAAATTAATTTATTTCAGAGTTACCTTTCCACCCACGGCTTCAATGGCTTTCTTGAGAGCTTCGGCGTCTTCTTTTGATGCTCCTTCTTTGATTGTTTTTGGAGCTGCCTCTACCATTGCTTTTGCTTCGCCAAGACCAAGACCTGTGGCGTTTCTAACTTCTTTTAAGACTTTGATTTTAGCGGAAGCATCAAAGCTCTCTAAAACAACGTCAAATTCAGTTTTTTCTTCAGCAGCTTCGGCGCTAGCGCCACCACCACCAGCTCCAGGAGCTGCCATCACTACCCCAGCAGAGGCTGCGGCTGAAACACCAAAAGCTTCTTCTATTTGCTTGACGAGCTCAGAGGCTTCAAGCAAAGAAAGACTTTTTAGTGAGTCTAAAATTTCATCGGTTTTTGCAGACATGATTTAAAAATCAGCAACTAAGTAAGGAGAAAACAAATTGTTAGATAAAAAAGATCAGCTTTCGCCGCTTTCTGAATGTTGTTTGAGGGATCTTGCCATTCCAGAAGGAACCTCATTGATACCAATAGCGATCTTGGTGGTTATGGAATTCATTGCACCTGCAATCTGACCCATAAGTGCTTCCTTGCTAGGAAGTTTTCCAATCGCTTTGATTTCTTCTAAAGACAAAAGGTTGCCTTCGAAAAGACCTCCTTTTGTTTCAGATTTTTGTGTTTCTTTTTGAAATGCTTGTACTGCTTTTACGGCACTACCAACGTCTCCTTTAATTAAAACAAAGGCATTGGTCCCAGTCAGCAAAGAATCCAAGCCATTCCAGGAATCTTTTCCTTTAATCGCTTGACGCATCAAGGTGTTTTTAGTCACCTTGCATACACCATTGTTTTCTTGCAGTCTTGAGCGCAAGTCAGACATCTCTTTTATGGATAAGCCCTTGAAATCAAGAACTAATGCCATATCTGAGTTGTTGAGTAGATCCTCTAACTTTTTAACGATCTGTTTTTTGCTTTCCAGCGTGCGGCCCATAATAATTGGATCGAATCGGGGGAAGAACTGGACATACGGCCAAAATCTCCTTTAGGAGTCGAGGCCGCTGTTGATTCAATCAAGACGAAAAAATCTTTGCGAATGCCTCGGCGGGATTTATGGAGCTGTTAAACATAAATGTTTAACATATTCCTACCTGCTGTCTTGGGCTGGGCGCATGCCCTATGGCTTAAGCCAAGTAAGTAATTTACTACAGCATGGTCAGCTTTCTTTTTGTAAGTCCTGTAATTCGTTGATATCTACTTGTAAAGAGGGTCCCATAGTAGATGTAATGAACAAGCTTTTCCAGTATTTTCCCTTTGATCCACTGGGTTTATTTCTATCTATGGTTGCTTGCAAAGTTTTGAGGTTTTCAAGTAGTGCTTCAGCAGAAAAACTTGCTTTGCCAAAACGAACATGCACAATTCCTGCTTTGTCAGCTCTGAATTCAAGTTTTCCTGCCTTGAATTCTTGAATAGCTCCAACTAGATCAGTTGTGACAGTTCCAGCCTTTGGATTAGGCATTAGACCTCTTGGACCAAGAACTCTTCCAAGTTTGGCCACTTTTGGCATCATATCTGGAGTTGAAATTAAAAGATCAAAATTCATTTCGCCTTTATTGATTGCCTCAACTAGTTCTTCTTCTCCAGCTAAATCTGCACCTGCAGTTTTTGCTTCAGAAACTTTTTCTCCACGTGTTATTACAGCTATTCGGATTTTTTGACCAGTTCCCTTTGGAAGCGCAACAGTGGTTCTTAATTGCTGGTCTGTATATTTGGGATCTATACCAAGTCGAATATGAGCTTCAATTGTCTCATCAAATTTTGCATTTGCATTTTCTTTTACTAATTTTATTGCTTCAATTGGTGAATAGGGTCGCTCCTCCAACTTGGATACGAGCTTTGTCATTCTTTTAGAGAGTTGCTTCATAAGAAAAAGGGGTACATACGACTTTTTGTCTCCCCCAGTAGGTGAAAGGTTTAAAGATTGATTCTACGATTAAACTAGTCTTTTATTGAAACCCCCATATTTTTTGCTGTTCCTTCAATAACTTTCATGGCTGATTCAATGCTGCTGCAATTGAGATCAGGAAGTTTTGTTTTGGCAATTTCTTCAAGTTGATTTCTATTAATTGATCCAGCTGTGCCTTTGGCAGACTCACCAGAACCTTTAGGAATCCCAGCAGCTTTTGTGATTAGGACTGAGGCCGGAGGAGTTTTAGTAATGAAAGTAAAACTTCTATCTTCGAAAACTGATATTTCTACAGGAATGACAAAACCAGCTTTGTCTTGGGTTCGTGAATTGTATTCTTTACAAAACGCCATTATGTTTACCCCATGTTGCCCCAGAGCAGGGCCAACAGGAGGTGCTGGATTGGCTTTGCCGGCTTGTAAGGCCAACTTGATCACAGCTACAACTTTCTTTGTCTTGGCCATCGGCTAATGAAATTGAACTAATGCGTAAACCTGAAGATAAATCAGGTTGAACTATTGAGTAAACCTAACTCCTAGGCTGACCAGTCGGCAAAAAGAGTTTCCAAATCAATTTTGTTTGGTTATTTGAGAAAACTCGAGTTCAACGGGAGTTTCTCTTCCAAAAATTGATAATAGAGCTTTAAGTTTGTTTCTTTCTCCTGAAACTTCAATAACTTCACCTTGGAAATCTTTAAAAGGTCCTGAAGTAACGACTATTTGGTCACCTTCTTCTAAATCTAGTTTTACAACTGTTTTCTTCTCAGCTGCACGCTTGAATATTCTATTTACTTCTTGACGACTTAAAGGTCGAGGTTTTATGTGCCCACGAGATTTCCCTGTGGCTTTTCTATCTTCGGCACCTACAAAATTGATTACATTCGGTGTACTTCTTACTGCCATCATGGTGTCCTCGTCTAGGACCATACGAACAAGCACATAACCTGGAAAAACCTTTTCTTCTATAGTTTGCCTGCTCCCATCTTTTTTTAATTTAACTGCTGGGGTTTGGGGTATTTCAATTTCTATAATTCTATTATTCACACCAAGAGTAATAGCTCTTTGTTCGAGTGTTGCTTTTACTTTCTTTTCACAACTTGAAGCAACTTGTATTGCATACCAGCGAGCAATAGTTGTTTTAGGGATCTGACCAGAGGAATAATCTTGCTCTCCGTCATTTCGTGCAGGAAGATCAATTACTTTTGACTCATTATCTGGATTAGTTTCAAGATCTGTCACTGGTAAAAAATTGTGAGTGGTTAAATAATTTTGTTTTTTAGGGCTCAGCGAAATATCTGAGTAGAGGCCCATCCATAAAAACGACTTACAGCTGCTATTGAAACTGCAGAAAGTGTGACCATAAGAATCACAGCAACAGATTCACTAAAGAGCTGTTGGCGAGAAGGCCATACAACAAGTTTTAATTCGTCAATTGTAGATGGCAAAAATCCTTTTTTTAAGGGTTGCTTCTCCTTTTCTATAGGAATGATTTGCTCTTGGTCATCTTTAGATGTTGGGCTTGTCACTTGGTGTGGGATTTGTAGAGATTACTTTTTGAAAAGGAAAGAAGATAAATCTACATTAACTTATCCTTGTTTGATTAGTTCTCTATTAAGAAATGAAGTTTTTCTGATCCATCATTGGATGTTTTTACTTTAATAGTTTTCGCTCCTTGAAAGGATTCTTCTAAA
The DNA here is from genome assembly GCA_003283665.1 of Prochlorococcus sp. AG-315-I14. Next base: position 15,270 of record QBWF01000016.1, read on the forward strand.
ATTTGTGTTGCCAAAGGATTTTCGAGCTTCCTTCTAATAACTCTTCTAAGTGGTCTGGCTCCATATTCAGGCTCATGTCCTTCCCTGGCAAGAGCTTTAATGGTTTGATCATCAACCTGTAGATCTAACTGTTGTTGTGCAAGAAGTTTTGTTAATTCCTTAAGTTGTAGGCGAACGATTTGTTCTAAATCTTCAATTTTCAGGGGTCTGAATCTTATTATCTCATCAATTCTGTTTAGGAATTCTGGCCTGAATTGTTTTGTTAGGGCTTGGTTGATCGTTTCATCTAATTCTTGTGTTAGGTCGTGTTGATCTAAATCTTTGTTCTTTGCGTTGAGTGCATTATTTAAGATTGCCTTACTGGCTAAGTTACTTGTCATAACAATTACTGTATTCCTAAAATCTACTGTTCGACCTTGAGAATCAGTTAGGCGTCCATCATCTAAGACTTGTAGAAGGATGTTGAAAACTTCTGGATGAGCTTTCTCTATTTCATCAAGTAGTAAAACTGCATATGGTCTTCTTCTTATTGCTTCTGTTAATTGTCCTCCTTCTTCATATCCAACATATCCAGGAGGAGCCCCCAAAAGTCTTGAAACCGCATTCCTTTCCATATATTCACTCATATCAAGTCTCAAAAGAGCATTTTCCTCATCAAATAATGAAGTAGCTAGTGTTTTAGCCAGTTCCGTTTTTCCAACACCTGTTGGTCCTAGAAATAAAAAAGATCCTATAGGTCTTCTTATATCTTGCATGCCAGCCCTAGCCCTGCGAATAGCTGCTGAGACAGCTTGCACAGCAGCAAACTGGCCAATAACTTTTCTTTCCAAATCTTTTTCTAAATTTAAAAGCTTTTGCCGTTCTCCGGCTAAAACTTTATTAACGGGTATTC
>QBWF01000017.1 GCA_003283665.1 Prochlorococcus sp. AG-315-I14
ATTATTCAGTCACCATTAGCAGGTATCAGCGATCAAATATTTAGAAGCTTCGTTCGAAGATGGTCTCCAGACGCATTACTTTTTACAGAGATGGTGAATGCAAAAAGTCTTGAATTAGGGCATGGAGAACAAAAAATAACTGAACTTTCAGAAGAAAATGGTCCCATAGGTGTACAGCTTTTTGATCATCGACCAGATTCAATGGTTGAGGCCGCTTTAAAAGCAGAATCAGCTGGGGCATTTCTTATTGATATCAATATGGGTTGCCCAGTAAAAAAAATCGCAAAGAAAGGGGGCGGAAGTGCTCTATTAAAAGAACCAGAACTTGCACAAGAAATCGTAAAAAAAGTTTCTCAAGCCGTATCAATCCCCGTAACGGTGAAAATAAGATTGGGATGGTGTGAATCCACCAGTAATCCCATAGCCTTTAGTTTGGGTCTCCAAGAAGCAGGAGCACAATTAATAACTGTTCATGGAAGAACTAGAAGACAAGGTTTTTCAGGCAAATCAGACTGGCTAGCTATTTCCAAAATAAAAAAATCAATTGACATTCCCGTTATTGCTAATGGAGATATAAAAAGCTCTCAAGATGCCATTAAATGTCTTGAAATTACAAACGCCGATGGATTAATGATTGGGAGAGCAAGCATGGGAGCACCATGGCTCGTTGGTCAAATTGTTGAAGAAATTAAATATCAAAAACCTTTTAAAACCATTGATGCAAAAATGAAAATAAATTTATGCCTGGAACATCTTAACCTTCTTCTTTTAAAAAAAGGAGACCACGGGCTTTTAATTGCCAGAAAACACATGAACTGGACATGTAGAGATTTTGCAGGAGCTTCCGTATTGAGGCAAAAATTAGTCAGAGCAAATAATCAAAATGAGGCAATAAAATTACTGGAAGAAGAACTTTTAAAATTCAATTAAAAAAGTCAAGGAATTGTTAAAGGCCAGTTTTGACGAACAATTAATAAAGAAAAATATGGCCGATTAGAAAGTGAAACATCAGATGCCTTCATCATCTTTTCATCGGAAAATCCAACATTTTCGGCAAATATAGAACTCTCCAAAAGATCAAGACTTTCGAGTAATGGTCTTACCCAGGACCACTTATCCCCTAACTTCAACAACACAATTACCCTTCCAATAGAAACCGCCTCCTCTAAAAGGGTCTTCAAAGAAGAAGCTGATGCTGGCACAGGCAAAACAAGCAACTGTTCACTTTGAATTGCAAGTGGCACTCCACTTTTAGCCGCAGCCGCGGAAAAAGAAGTAATCCCTGGAATCAATTCAATTGCGCATTCAGGAAAATTTCTTTTGAATTCCATAAGCACATATGAGCCTGTTGAAAATAATGAAATATCTCCAAGAGAAAGAAACACAACTCTTTCCCCATTCTCAACCATCTTCATTAATTCGTTTCCAGCAAAATGCCAGGATTTTTTTAAAGAGATTGAATCAAGAGTCATTGGAAAATATAATGGCAACTTTTTTTTATCTTTAGTAATCCACTGAGATACTGTTTTTTCAGCAAGGCTCTCACCACCTTTCTTTGCGATAGGGAAGGCAACAACCGTTGCGTTTTGAATCGCATCGACAGCTGCCAAAGTTAAGAGAGAAGGATCACCAGGACCTACCCCAACAACTTTCAATAGATTCATTTTTCTTTTCAAATTTTATTCAACTCAAACTCAATTAGCTATGCATTCTTGGCTCATTGTGAAGTTCAACAAGAGCATCAGATTCAATTCTAGCCAATTCTTCTAATCTAGACACAACATTATTCCTCTCAAATCGTTCATCAGCCAAATTCCAATAAATCGCAAAATGTCTTGCCTCACTTTTTAATAAGTCCTCATACAAGCTACGAATTTCAACATCGGAAGAATGCAAAGCTAGCAATGTCATTCTTTCATGACTCCTTGCTTCAATTAAACCAGCAACAAGAAAACTATCCAGCATTCTTTCTGGTTCCTTTTTTCGGATATTCTTGGACAAAATAGATCCATAAGGTGGGGAAGGTAATTGCTTAAGTTTCACTCCTCGTGTTTTTAAAATGGATAATACCCTTTCAAAATGTTCCAGTTCTTCTCTTGCAAGAGGGCTCAAGACCTCAGACAAACCAGGTTCACTTACGTAGCGAAACATTAATTGAAGAGCTACTCCAGCAGCTTTCCTCTCGCAATGAGCATGATCCAAAAGTATTTCCCTTGGATGAGAGATTGCTTGTTGAATCCAAGCTTCACTAGTTTTATTAATTAGCCAACGAATCTTCTGTTGGTTTTTAAGGTTTGACATCAAGTTATCCGTGATTTTTTATAGATCGATTTATATGAGCCACCATTCCTTGCAATGCTAGTTGATAACTAATTGATCCAAATCCAAACACTACACCAACAGCTCTATCAGCCAGAAATGATTTATGGCGGAATTCTTCTCTTGAATAAATATTGCTTAGATGTAATTCAACATAGGGAATTTCAACTCCTAATAAAGCATCTCTAAGAGCAATTGAAGTATGAGTATAAGCTCCAGCATTTATTAATATTCCATCAGTTGAATTAATACAATTATGAATACAATCAATCATTTCACCTTCTGAATTACTTTGAAAAAATTTGAGTTTCACCTCAAGTTTATTAGCAATCTCTAATAACTCTTTTTCTATATCACTTAAAGTATTAGAGCCATACAAGGATGGTTCCCGTTGCCCAACAAGATTCAAATTAGGACCATTAATCAATAAAAGATCCATATGCTTTGCAAATTGAAGGTCTTTAGAGATCGTATCTATTCAAACCTCAAAGGACCAACAAATTCAAAAAAAATGGCACCGTTTACTGGTAATGTCATTTTGTGGATCGGGTCGGTGCCCGAGTGGTTAATGGGGGCGGACTGTAAATCCGCTGGCTCTGCCTACGTTGGTTCAAATCCAACCCGGCCCACCTTTCCACAAGCCCTTGTAGCTCAGCGGTAGAGCACTCCCTTGGTAAGGGAGAGGTCTCGGGTTCAAGTCCCGACGAGGGCATCGTCGGAAGCTTAACCAGGGCAAGAGATCTGAGGCACTAGGATCGCAAATCTTTAAAAGTGGACGTCCATTTTTGGGTCCACTTTTCTTGTTTTTAGACCATTTTTTCTTGATGCATCTGACCTGATGCAACCTTAAAAAATGGCAACAATTAGAAGAAGCGGAAGTGGCTGGCAAGCCCTCATTCGGAAGAAGAAATATCAAGGCCAAACATCCAAAACTTTTAGCTCCAAAGCAGCTGCAGAACTGTGGGCAAATGCTGTTGAAAAGTCTCTAAAAATAACAACAAAACTAGAGCAATTAGCACCGCGAACTTTCAAAGAAGCGATTGATCTGTATATCCAAGGACCACTGCAAGATCACCTCAGCGGTAGCAACGAGCAATACCCCTTAAAAGTTTTGGCCAACAGCTGGATGGGAGGAATTCTCATAGAGGATCTGTCCATCAGACATTTTGCTCTCTGGCGAGATGAACGACTTCTTAAGGTCAAGCCCAACACAGTGATGAGAGATCTAAGGATCCTGCGAGTTCTATTGGATTGGGCCAGAGATGAGCTGGGCTGCCAACTGAAATCCAATCCAGCCAGGGAGTTAAAAGTCAGAGGAGCCAGTGATGCCAGAGCTCCTTACATTACACCAGCTCAAAAGCAGAAATTATTGATTGCATTAGCCCAATCCAAGAACCCCAATCACAAGAGACTCACTCAATTGGCTTTATCCACGGGCATGCGCCGATCTGAACTGCTCAGATTGAGGTGGAATGATCTTGATTTAGACAACAAACTGGTTCACCTGAGCCGCAAAGATTGTGCCGCCACAGGGATACAAACCAGTCAACGCATAGTCCCTTTATCAGCTCAATCAATTGAACTTCTCAAGCGTTACCCAAAGACCACTAACAAAGTGATTGACCTAAGCATTGGAGCCGCACGTCATGGATTTAAGAGAGCAAGGACCATCGCTGGTCTGCCTAACTTAAGGTTCCATGATCTACGCCACATTGCCATCAGCACAATGTGGGCAGAGGGAATGAATGCCTTGGAGATTTCAGCGGCAAGCGGTCATAAAGATTTAAGGATGCTGATGCGATATAGCCACTATCAACTGGGGCATAGGGGGTGATTAAATCCTCGCCTTATACGTAATTAGGCCAAACACATTTCTGGAAAAATTCCATAGACAAATTTCGAATAAGCAAGAAGATGCAAGCAACTTATTACATAAGAACTCTCATGTTCCTTGAATCAGAAGAAGAAGATCATGAGATGCTCGTTAAGGAATTCAGAGGCATGGATAGAGAAGAGTTGAAGGCAACTATTGATTATTGGGAAGATGAAGCGGTGTGGTCACACCAATTACAAATGCTAGATATTGTCAAACAGGAGCTAAATCAAAGAGATACAGAAAGGCAAGAGCAAATTGAACTTTTAACAAAATCCCTTTCATCATCATCACGATTTGGAAGGTGGATTTCTATGGGAAAGGCAATTATCAGGAAGTTTGTAGAGTTCAAGAATTGATCTTTTTCTGTTTTTAGGCTGTGGTGATTACGTAATTAGGCTTTAGACATTTTTATTGAAAATTTAATTAGCCATAGACAACTGATTCCATGAGAAGCTAAAAACAAGTTCACTAGATTTTCACCTCTTGTCTATATCAGTAACTTCTCCTTGTCCTGAGACCACTATTGAGGAACTAGGAATTAAAGACTGGCCAATCTGGACTTGCGAAGAAAGCTCTTTTGATTGGACTTATGACGATAAAGAGACTTGTTTATTGCTTGAGGGTGAAGTCACAGTTACTCCTGATGGAGGAGAACCTGTGAAGTTTGGTGCAGGTGACTTAATCATTTTCCCAGCTGGCATGGACTGTCGTTGGGATGTTCATAAGGCTGTCCGCAAGCATTATCGATTTGGTGATTAAATAATTAAAATAAATTTGGATTTAATTCCTATTAGCTAAAAGGTTTTTATCAATTCAATGAATAAGGAAACTCTTATCAAGCTTTCTACTCCTATATCAATTGTTGTATTAGCTCTAGCAATTTTTAGTACTCGTGGAAGCAAGGAAATAACAACAAATTTAGGAACTGCACTTGCGAAAGGCAATTCTTGTCCTTTTGGTCATGCATATGTAGGGGAAGGATATTGTAAGCAAGTAATTTGCCAGTTAGGAGGTAGAAACTCTCCAATCCTTGGAGGAAAAATGTGGAAATGTACTCCTCATTTTGGCGAAGACAGAGGGAACCTTGAACTTGGTCCAAAAGTTCGTATAGGAAATGATCGTAATTGTCCTAAAGGCGAACCTAAGATTGGCTGGAATAGCACTTGCAATTCACCTTATATAGAGCCACCTAAGAGCGAAAGAGTTGAAGGCAGGCGTAATTACAAACATGGCTACTAATCCTTAGCTTTAAAGAGTAATACTAGTATTGGAAATTCATCAAAGAAGCGACATCATGGGTTTATGAAGAGCTTCTTACTCCTAGCTCTAACTGCTGGACTTCTCTGGCCTATTTCCGTTGAAGCCTTTTGGAGATTAAGAGAAAATGAGGAGCGTCAATGTCGTTATGAAGCATCAAAAGAAAGAAATGAATTCAGTGCTAGAAAAACCTATGATCATTGCAAAAAAAACATTAGGAAACGATTAAGAGAAGCTGATAAATCTATGAAGAGAAGAGATAAAGAAGTAGAAATTTATACTAATTATTGCAAATCTATAGAGAGAGAAAACATAAAAGACAGAACTGAGGTTCAAGGAATACTTTTAGAATTACAAGCTAGAATTTGCTGGGAGGAACTTGAAAAGTTTAATAGTGGAAGAATCAATTCCTTACCTGATCTAGGTCAGTACGACTAATGAAATATCAAAAATGTCTAAATATCAAACGTGTCATCTTTTTCCCTTTAATAGTTTATGCAGCTTATATTTTTATCGATAGTTATCTACCTATCTTCATGGCTGGGTTTGTAATTTGGTTGTTGTATAGCTGGACTGGGAAGAGGAGGTATTGGTGAAGATAATCTTTTTGATTGCAATTCTTTGTGGTCTTACTTTCCCGAGTGTTCGTATAACTCTTGCTGCTTTATTAGAAGGTACATCTGATTATCTATATAATTCAGCGAAGAAGGAAAAGACTTTTATTCCCTATTGGATGAAGAAGGTAAGAAATGACTAATCTTCCTTCTTCTTGTCGTAAGCTTTTTGGTAATCCTTCTTGCAGTAATCGAGAACATGCTCAAGGTATTTGTCAGTGTCTTCTTCGCACTTGGCTCGTTCAAGGATTAAGAACATGATCTCATCTAATATTTCTGATCTACTTTTCACTGAGTTTTAAGAGTTCAATTTCTTTTATTATCTCTTGTATGGAATCATCTAAGTGGAAACCTACAGAAGAAGAACGGGAAGTGATGGAAGCAGTTTGGATGCAAGTTAAAGGTGCATGTGAGAAATTAAAAGAAGAAACTAATGCCAAAGATGAGCACATCAGAAAAATGCTCAAAGAGATGGCTGATCGTTATTACTGATAAATAATATTGAAAGCATTAACAATGATTTATAAAATCATCAGGCATGATAAAGAATCTGACGATATTACTCAGCAATCATTTAACAGCTATGACGAGGCATACGATCTATTAGAAGAAATATATTCTGATGTTTGTTGTTCTGATGCTGATTATGGGGACCGTCCCTATTATGAAATTATTGGGGTAGAAGAATGAAACTTATAGAAAAGCACAAGCATCTAATTGCTTGGTATCAAAAGAAGCTTGGCCTGAGTGATTATGGATTACTTTGGCTTGTTTTTGTCAAAGGAGTATTTGTAGCTTTAATAATAGAAAGGTTGATTGTTCACTAAATATTTGATCAAGCTAAATATTGATTCCATACTGTCCAGCTATCCCCTCTAAATCATCCATGGAAAGATCAGAGAAATAACTGCGAATACATTGAAAGGCATGAAAGCTTTCTAGCCTTCCTTGGCCTTTATAGATTTCTCTAGCAATCTTGAGCTCAAGCTGTTCTTTTGTCATTGAATCAAGCAGCCTCTGGACACCATCCAATCTTTCTCTCGAGTCGCTGCATCCAACATCGACATTTTGAAGTCAGATGATCTCCATGAGGAATAAGACGTTGATGGAGATGACAAGTAAGAATTGTTCTGCAATGCCTGTCGCAGCAATAATTGAAATGTTGACATGTCATGCAAACGCTAGCTGAACGTGTGCGTTGAAGAGTGTCTTCTTCGAGATAGTCCCACTCCTCTACTGGGTTGTAACGCTTCTGGGGTAGAACTTTTTGGGTGCGATACGAAGACATTGCCTTAATCCAATAGGTTCTGCTACCACTGAATTCCAATCTGATGCACGAAAAACGGCATAGGGTGAGGACGTTGGAGTCATACGTCTGTAGCAGTACACATGTACTAGCAATGGTAAGGAGGTGTTGTCAAGTAGCTCTTTAACGTATTAGTTGACTGTGAAATGAAAGTTAGTATGCAGTGGGATCAAACCCGTCTAATGAATTGAATGCAGGTTCAACGATATGCATGGAGAACATGGCATTGCCAGCTTTAAGAATATGTATATGACCAACGACTTGAACAAATGTACCGATGAGTTCATCATCATAGAGAATGTCTTTTAATCCATCCTCTAGTCGTGGTTCGATTGTGGTTTGAAAGATGACTTCGCATCCATCGAAGATCTCATCTGCAACGCTCTCTGTTGAGGAGTAGGGAGTCTCAGCTTCAAGTTTCCTTCGGTCTACTTGATATTCGAGCTCATCAAAAACTATGGAATCTTCTGCCTGAATGGCTAAATAATACCTTGGTAATTGATCAGTAAATAATTTACTAGGATTGATTAGGTTTGCCGTTGATATCCATCCTCTTACTCGTATTGGTTGTTTCATGGGTGAGCTCTTAGCGACTCACACTGGCTAGGTTGTTCAAGCTTGGATTCTTGTAGTCACTTGGGAATCCTGCTTTATAAAATTGCCTAAAGGTAAATAAGCCAAGCATATAAATTTGCTGTCTTAGCGCTATTTCAGATACGCCGTGCTTATCAAACTTTGCTATTGAACGACACGTGGAATTAATGAAGTTCTTATCTTTTGAAGTTAATCCAGTTTTAGTACGCATAGATGATAGGTAATAGTTAAAGGTAAATACATTTATTCAAAGAGGTTCAACGTAGGTAATACGTATATTAGATATATCCAATTAAGGGATATAGATAATATTCAGATTAAGTACTCTGAACCTCTTGTTGGTAATCAATTCGACTTACCAATCCTCGGCTTACGCCTCGTCTTGGAGTCTCATTGACTTCTTCGCTAACGCTCAGAAGCCTGCAGCCTGTAGACATTTGTTGTCTATTTACTAACCAGCCGCCGCCTGACACGGTTGGTAGATCGAGTAGTTACGTCCGATAGTCGATCAATTTTTTTGTCTTGCTTTAGTTCTCCATTCACAGGGACAAACCACAACCCCTCCCTGTATAGCTGACACATTGAACCTTAACCATAGTTACTCCAGTTGATATGCCCAGATTTACCATAGGCGATTATTTCCTGTTAATTAATGCCTTTAATTATTGAGTTCTTTGTGCATGCTCTCAAATTCATCTAGTTCATCGTCATCCCATTTCTCTGGTGGTAATCCTTTGACATGAAGAATCAGTCCATCTTGTTTGAAGAATTTGGGACGCTTGAATGGGCTAACACTTTCATCAAGAGCAATTGATTTAGTTGTTTGCTGGTAATTTTTCCTTGATGCTTTGATATAGGCGTTTTGCTTTTCCCTTTGCTCTTGAGAAGTCGGCTTATAATTGAGTATTAATGATTGAATAATTCTTGCTTTGGATTGTGCGATTGCATTTTTATGTGACTCTAGTTTCTTAAAAGCTGTGCTTGTTATTTGATACGTGACTTGCCTTTCCCCTTCTGTTCCTTTGTAACTGATCTTTTTATCTGTAGGTGTTAGTAGGCTTTCATCCCAGTCATATCTCTTTGTAGGTGAACTACTTGTCGTTGGTTTCGCATACATGGGAATTTGAGTAATGATGATTCTTGTTAGCATCTTCCACCTGCTTAGCTGCTCGCTTTCAGAGAGCTCTATAAGCTTGTCAAACGCCTCTTGATTAATGCTGACGTTGATAGTTCTACGAGTAACTCTTACGCCTCTCGTGCCGTCTTCTTTGTTTGTTTGACGAAAGTCTTTCTCTCCATCTTGTTTCTTTTTACGGTAGTGTTTTTGGTCTTTTGTAAGTTTCTTCATTGATGAGTTGTGAGTGCGGATTCTGGTGCCCTATTAGTTAGATTTCTTCTTCAGCTGTTCTTCTAAACGTTTTTGTTCTCTTTCTTGTTTAGGTATCAAAGGTATCTCACTATCACCTAGATCCAATTCAAAGACTCCTCCTGCACCAAAGTGGTTGGTGTCTGACAAAGCTGCAAGAGGAAAGAGAAAAACAGCGGTTAGGGCGAGTAACAAGAAGCGGTTCATCGTTATTACTCTTTTCCCTTACTTTTCTGAAATCGTTTCAAGTAGTCGTGTAAAAACTTTGGCTCGAGTCTTCAATCCCCATTCAACTTTGAGTTCATCAACAAAGTCAATCAAGTTATTGGGCAGATTAATCGTGACTTTCGAATAGTCCTTTTTAGAAGCCTTTTGAGATACGCCCAAAATGATTCACTTGAGTCTATTTGTATAAAAGGTAACGTATCTTTTTAATGGATCAATCCCCCTTAAAAAGTGGATTAATAACAGATCGCAGCACTCCCTAAAAAAGATTTGGTCTTCTCTTCTTCATGGTCTACATTGCGTAGGCATCAAGCAATTCACTGCCTTGCAAGGACGTTTAGGTGGTCTACATAGGCCCACCTTTCCACAAGCCCTTGTAGCTCAGCGGTAGAGCACTCCCTTGGTAAGGGAGAGGCCTCGGGTTCAAGTCCCGACGAGGGCATGACCCTCAACCGCAGTCAGGACAAGCGATCTAAGGCACTAGGATTGTTGATATCTAAAAAATTAAAACATTAAATGAAAAAACTTAATTTAGGATGTGGATTCGACCACCGAAATGGCTATGTAAATGCAGACAGCTTTGAAGAATGCAAGCCTGACGTTTTAATGAATATTGAAGAGACGCCCTGGAATTTCAGTGATAATGAGTTCGATCATATTCTACTTAAACATGTATTAGAACATGTCGGCCAAAGTTATATTACATTTAAATCAATCATGCAGGAGTTGTACAGATCAACTAAAAACAACGGGACGATAGAAATCCATATTCCACACTTTAGACATGACACATTTTGGAGCGACCCTACCCACGTAAGAGCTTTCACTCTCCTGACATTTCAGATGATGTCAAAAACACAGAATGATGAATGGATCAAAAAGAAAGCAAATTATTCCATGATTGCTTACGACATGAGGGTTAATTTCGAAGTAGTTAATGCTGTGCAGGTTTATGACAACCACTGGATAAGAAAGGAATCAAATGGAGAAATTAGTAGAGAGCAATTGAGGAAATGGGCATCCGAAAAATGGAATATAGTGAAGGAACTCCAGATCACATTAAAAGCCCTTAAGCCTTTCAATAACCCCTTGTAAATCAGCAGCAGAGCACTCCCTTGCAAGGAAAAGGTCCCTGGCTCAAGTATAAAATTGCATGGCATAAGGGACGAAAAAAGATTCAATCGATCTCAAGCACCCTCAGAAGATCTATTTTTTGTACTAATGGATCTAAAGAATATATAATTGCAAAAAGATCTATCACGATTCTTCAGCATCAACAACAAAATAAAAGCCAAATGGTCCGACATAATTCCGACAAAAATCTACTTTTAAGAACAAGATTGGAGTGGATGTCTGAAATTATTTATCCAGTGAAAAAATATTTTCCTCCTTTAACACTAATCAAAACAGCTTAAGCACTATTACTTCAGCTGAACTTTTTAAGATGAAAAAGTGAATTTACGTGTCTACCTAAAAGTCAATACAAAGAAAATGGTTTAGATGTGATCCACCAATTAAAAAGGGAACAGACAAAAACGGGAGCGAAGATGAATTTTTGATTTTGCCTTAGCCCCTCGAAACGGCTATGGATGCTGACACCCTAATCAAAGTGTTCCAGAAACCACGAAGATTAATATCTATTCTTGTTCTGTTATCTGCTATATAAAATGCTTATGAAAGCACTGTAAGATCAATCATTAAAGATTTTGAATGCTTTCAATTCACGAAAAAGATTGTATTTTTATTACTACCTTTTTAGAACATAAATTTTCCCAATTTTCAAAGGAATATTTTCCTTAAGCCCATCTGGGTATTACTTGCATTAGAAAGAATATACAGAACAACTCCTCACACATAGTTCTGTGCCAAAAAGGCATCCACTTACGCCAGTGAGCAGGATGCCTTTTTAGTGTCTTTGCGCCTGTGACAATCAACAAACCCAACTCCTAGGGGTTTATTCCTATTACTGATCCGATAAGTTTACTTTGTGAGGAGTTGAGATCCTCCGCAGTGGAAACAAGGAAACACTTGCGACTGATCTCCCCAATAACCGCCTTGTTCAGAACTGGGCGGTTTTTTTGTACCTAATCTCTTCCTATCATCAACCCAATCCTTGTCTGCCCCACTAGCTTTAACAGCAACCACAATCACTTTCACCTTTTGGTGCTTGTTCCTCAAATGCATCTGCAATGTCTCTAAGCATTAAAGCAATAAATTCAGGAGGACATTTAAGATCATTGGCATAACTAGCACATTCTTGAGCTATGCACTTCATCGCAGGAATAATGATGTTATCGATTTGCTCTTCAGTTGCTTGCCAATTCACTTCGCACTTTTCAGTCATCAATAAGTAAGCGTTTAATAATTATAAATTACTCATTAAGCTTGAAATGTTCAAACAGATCACAACAATCCCTAAAAAAGATTTGGTCTTCATTCTATTTCCTTCTCAATTACTTAGATAGAGAATTCATACCACTTAAGAGAATTCTCGTTAAGTTAGTCCCATTACTTTGACTCCGTAAACAATTAGACCACAACCAACCAAACAAGCATTCAACAACCCCATCCCAACTGCACCTACAGTAATAATACCCATTGAGACTCCGCCAATAGCAATACAGCCCATTGGAACGATTCCAATAGCAATAATTCCACGAGGAGCAATCCCAAAAGCAACTAGCTTGGGCATTCTTTTGGCAGTTTCATTACTTTTCAGAGACTTTTCCATTTAAGAACCAGATCACAAAGCTAGTCATAGAAAGGGAAAAAGTATGAAAAACTACTGAGTAGCTCCATGAGTTGCACAAGGCATCCATAAATCCCCCATTTTATGCACACCTAGGCATCCAAATTTTTTAGCCTGTGCTTCTGCCTCAGCTCTTCTGGGATAGGCGTAGATATTCTTCAAGGATAACTCCGAATTCTCAACAGTTTGTTGTAGAGCGGCCCCTTCTGGGCTCCATACCTTGAGCCCCATCGTCGTCAGCCCTGCGGAAAAGATACCCATCCCAACTATTGAGGCATTAACAACTCCCATCGCTACGACTCCTAGAGAAACAACTCCCATTGGCACTATTCCTATGGTGATAATCCCCATAGGGACTATCCCAATAGAAACAAAGCCAAGTGGAGCAATCCCAATTGCAATTTTTTTAGGCTTACCACCACAATGAACGGGTCCTTGAGATTGTTGCGGCTCAGAGCTATTCATAATTTTAATTTTCGATATATCTAGTGGTGGTGGTGGTGATGCTCACGGGCACTATCGTTCTTGTGCTCTTTGTGAACTTTATGACTTTTGCAAGGCATCCACTTTTCACCCATTTTATGAGCACCAGTACAATTGAATTTTTTAGCTGCTTGCTCTGCTTCGACTTTTGTATCAAAAAGAGCTGGCATTTTATTATTTGCAGATTCAGTAGAACAGCCGATTAAAAGAACCCCAAGAAAAGAAAAAGTGAGAAGAAGATTTTTAGTCAATTAAATCAAACAATATATCTTTACCAACCTAATGAATTTTTCTATTCTTGACATTTTCATAGCCTCTTCAATGTGACTAAAACCAGAAAGAATTGTCCATAAACAACTCAAACCACCATCTTTATTTGAAAAACACAATATCAAATAATCTATTTCGTTTTTGCTTGGCATGGCACTATCACAAAAATCAAGCAGAACTTGATCAAATAAAAACGAAAAGATCTAAATGTTTTAGCATTCTATTTAAGTACTTTTGTCTTTGCACGACTCAGGCACTATCCAAAATGAGGCCCAAGAATTATGGACTAAATTATCTATGAAGAATAAGCGAGCCTTATTTTGTCATCGAAATCATTTGAGCTGAATGAAGTCTTTTATCATGAGCAGCTTTAATAGCTAAACGACTATTTAATTCAGCTGATTTTGTGTGACTTGGCCTAGAAGCAATATACAATTCGGCCTGATGCAACTTTCTTCGTTTAGTTTTCTGCTCTATTACACGAATATTTAATTGAGCTGGTTTTGCCTGACTTGGCCTAGAAGCTAAAAACAATTCAGCCTGACGAAGTAAATCCTTTTTGCAGAGACTCTTTTTAATTAAAGGAAGGTGATTCATAACGTTTCTAAGTAAAGGTAACCCCGTTCCCTGTTACCCAAACATGCATTTCCATAGAGGAAACGAACGTTCCTATATTGTAGCGGTTGATACCGTTTTCACGCAAAGAAGAAATGCTTAATTCCTCAATTTCTTCAAGTAGTGTTGCCATGAAGGTTCATGAGCAACTAGATACAGTTAGAGATATAGCTTTGCAATAAAGACTTCTGAGAGATGGGCTAAAAAAACACAACTGCAATACATATTCCCATCACTAAGCCAGTCGCCCAACAAAGACACAACATTTGATAGTTGCTTAACTTACATTTCTCCTAAAAACCTTCTGCCAACCTTTTTTCAGTCTTGATCAACCTCATTAAAATCATATCTTAGAATAGTAAATATTTTCATCATTACTAATCAAAATAATTTGGTCTTCGTAAATTCTTTATTGACAAATTGTTGCCACTAAAAAACTGGCAACCATAAGCAGATTAATGTATTAGATTATAAGAAAACAAATTAGGTTTCAATGAGGATCAGTCATTGAAAGTAATAGGGAAAATGCGGTGTAAGTCCGCTGCTGTCCCGCAACTGTGAAATATCGATGTTATCGATATCAGTCAGAACGCCTGCCTAATTCCATAATTCGACGAGGATCGACTCATGAGGTTTACTTTTTTGACGAGCAAAATTTTTGTATCTTCAGGAATAGTTCTTTTATTAATTTTTAGTGCTATCAACAATTCAGCTTTAGCTCATCACCCTTTTGGGATGGGAGATAGCTCTCAATTGTCAACACTGCAAGGCTTAACTAGTGGAATGGGACACCCATTGCTTGGTCCTGATCATCTACTTTTCATTCTGGCCATTGCCTGTGTCGGTTTAAGACGACCAAAGAAATGGGTTTTACCTCTCATTGCTATTGGTCTAGGTGGGAGCGCATTTGCACAATTACAGCCGATACCTAACTTCCTAATTCCCTGGGCAGAAGTACTTGTCTCTTTATCTTTGGCAATAGAAGGCTTGATTGTTCTGAATTATCTGAATTCAAAATGGCTCCTGCCTATGTTCGCTTTGCACGGCTACTTGCTTGGAACCACAATTATTGGTGCTGAACCTACACCCTTAATAAGCTATTTTATAGGACTTCTTATTTCTCAAGCAGCTTTACTACTACTAGTTACAGAAGTGTCGAAAAGACTTATTCCTTGGCTAGGAAAAAATGGTCTTATTTTAAATGCTGGAATATTGATTGGGATAGGTTTAGCTTTCTCTTGGGTTAATATTTTTGAAAA
>QBWF01000018.1 GCA_003283665.1 Prochlorococcus sp. AG-315-I14
TCGACGATTCTCATATCCTTCCTGGAATTCATAACTATCAGTTTCATGAAATAAATTTGAATTGAAGATAACGGCACGGTTTTCGTTATATGGAATCACTTTTGTATTACCTTTACTTTTTTTTAGTTCTTCTCGTATTTTCTGCTCATTATTATTAAAAGTATTAAAATCCCATTCTTTAGGTGCCTCTACGTCGTAAACGATTAAACCACCAGAGTTGGGATTTAAGTTGGCTTCTTTGGGAGTAATCCAAAAGTTCACATTTACTGCTGCGAAATCTGCGTGCACATTGATGCCTTTAAGAGAAGACTTTTCATTTTTAGCACGACTATCATACTTGAAAGCCCATATATGGTTTATAGGATAATCCTTAAATATTTTTGGGAATTTCTTTCGTAGCTCATCTGCTATTTGAAAAATTAAAGGATTAGCAAAACCCTCTCTCAAAAATGCTCCTACATATCCATTTTGTTTGACATTAAACCAAATTGTACTGCCAAGTAGAAAGTCTCGCAGAGATTCTATTGCTTGTGAACTCAAGAAATTATCAATATAAGTTAATCCAAATTCATGGTTAAAATAATCATTAGTAATTTTCTCAACATTTAAGGAATTATTCACTACTTCTTCTGTTAATTTAGGTGCTTCTAAGATATGTATTAAACGATTGTAACTATCTTTTAGAAGAGTTTGATATTTATTACTTAAAATAATTGGGCTAGTATCAGATGGCCAATGAATTTCGGAGGCAACTTTTTCATAAAGTCTAGCAAGATCGATAAACTTTTTAGAGTCATAATATTTAGCAGCTAAATATTTAAATTGTTCGATATCATGTTCAATTTTGGCCTTGCTAATTATTGTAAATCTTTCGTTATTAGATTCTGTCTCCTTTCGATTATTCAGTAACTTAGCGCTTTCTAAAAAATATTTTAAGGATAAGTCATATTCATTTTTTTCAAGGAGTACTAAACCTAAAGATTCATATAATTTTTCGTAATCAGGTTTAAGTTCAATTGCTTTGCGATATGACAATTCTGCGTCTTGTAATTGTCCAAGATCTCTCAATATGTTTCCCAGATTGTAATGCGACTCTGCGAAATCAGGATTCAATTCAATTGCTTTGCGATATGACAATTCTGCGTCTTGTGATTTGCCAATATCGCTCAATATAGTTCCAAGGTTGTAATGCGTATCTGCGTAATCAGGTTTAAGTTCAATTGCTTTGCGATATGACAATTCTGCGTCTTGTGATTTGCCAAGATCTCTCAATATGTTTCCCAGATTGGAATGAGCCTCTGCGTAATCAGATTTAATTTCAATGGCTTTGCGTGTGTGTACTTCTGCTTCTTTTAAGTTACCCAGACCTTGTAAAATTACTCCATAATTACAAAAAACTCGGTGATCATTAAATCCTTGATTAATGAAATATTGATAAAGTTTTTCTGCTTCTAAAATATTTCCTTGTGAATGAAACTTAATTGCTTGTTTAATTATTTGTTCTTTAGAAGGTTTCTTAGGAGTATTCCTAATAATATTAATATTTTCCTTTTTTTCTGCTAAAGAAAATGGAACAGGGAATGTTTGGACTTGCGTGATCTTCTTGTGTATTTGATCTTTATCACTAGAAGTCATTATCTTCTAAGAACTTTTGTATAAAGTAATTCTACTACTCACTATAACTTCCATTTCAACCTCTTCCTGAGAGTATTGATACTTAACTAATAACGCTAGATGATTGTTTAGTTGCTTGACAAAAAGAACTGTTGTCCCAATCAACTACCTGATTGAAGTCATCTAAGTCACATATGTCTTTCATTCCATAGGAAAGTGAAAAGAACAATTGCGAATTTGTAGAGAATACAATTGATTTTGGATTTCTCTATGGAGAAGCTAACAGGGGTATATGTGAAACTCGTGTGGAACTCAAGAATTGTTTCTACAACTGGACTTTGAGTATAAAATATACTCCCACTCAATAATTCCCACACTAAATCGTCCCTGTAATCCCTTTCCCTCACTGAACTAATTGTTTCTCAATTCTCGTGTGAAACGTGTGTGAAAAGCATAGGACAAATATTTGCCTTTTTATATTTCCGTTTTAGACATTTATATAGAGATTGCGTAAATCATATTACATCCTATTTCCGTTGGGTAATTTTGTCCCCTTGACCTATGTTCTCTACGTAAAAAAATGATGTTCAAATTTACTGTTTAGTCTCCCTTAATCAGTTCAGAAATGACTTCAGAAAACGTTAATAAGAATTTGAATTAGAGTTAGTTGTAATATAGTTTTAACTAAAAGAGAAAAAGAGAATTGAGAGAATCCGAGAAACAAGAAGAAAGAAAAAAGAAAGTAACTGAAGTCACAACATTCCCAGTTCCATATGCTTTAGATGAAATAAATAAAATTACCACTATTACCACAAATATTCCTTCCGAGCCTTCTAAAGAACAATTAATTAATCAAGCAATTCAGTTTCATCTAAAAGGAAATATTCCAGAAGCAACAAAATATTATCAATATTGTATAAAACAAGGTTTTAACGATCACAGGATTTTTTCTAATTATGGAATCATATTAAAAGATCTTGGCAAATTAAAAGAGGCAGAAATCTCCTATCGCAAAGCAATTGAACTTGATCCAGATTACGCAATAGCATATTTAAATCTAGGTATCATCTTGGTAGATCTTGGCAAATTGCAAGAAGCAAAGGTATCTACTCGTAAAGCAATTGAACTAGATCCTCATAACGCAAATTTTCATTGCACTATGGGAAATATTTTGAGAGATCTTGGCAAATTAAAAGAGGCAGAAATCTCCTATCGCAAAGCAATTGAAGTTGATCCTGATTACGCAAAAGCATATTTAAATCTTGGTATCATCTTGGTAGATCTTGGCAAATTGCAAGAAGCAGAGGTGATCACTCGCAAAGCAATTGAACTGAGTCCTGATTACGCAAACTCTCATTCGAATCTGGGTAGCATATTGAGAGATCTGGGAAAACTACAAGAGGCGGAATTATCACTAAGAAAAGCAATTGAACTTGAACCAGATTTCACACAATCATACTATTCTCTATCTCTACTAAAATATTCTGATAAAAATAAAATGTGGAAAAATCAACTCTTTTCTGAAACTATATTAAATAATAAATCACTAAAAGGTCTTGTTGATATTTACTTTGCAAGAGCAAATATTCTACATAAGGAAAAAAATTACAAAGAAAGTGCTCAATATCTTAAATTAGCAAATCAGAGCAAACTGAATGTTAAAAACTCTAAATCTAATCTTTTAATCAACCAATCAAAAGTATTACTAATTAAATCTGAAAAAACATTAATTAATTACAAAGCAGTTAGAAAATATCCTGAAAGTATTTTTATTGTAGGAATGCCAAGAAGTGGATCTACATTGCTTGAATCTATTCTTAGTACCAATACTAATGTTGACGACTTGGGAGAGATTAATATCATGGAAGAATCTTATCTAGAATGGGAGAAAGACACTCAAGGATTACCTCTTTCTGAAATATATTGGAAAAAGATAATAAATCAGAAAAGTGAATGGAATATAAAAACCAACAAATGGTTGTATAACTATCAATACGCAGGTATCATCTCCGCGCAAATACCAAATGCTAAAATTATTCACTGTTTCAGAAACCCTTTAGATAATATTCTTTCAATTTATCGAACAAACTTTGCCACCTCAAATGAATATTCATCTTCCTTAGTTGATTGCGCAAATGTTTACTTAGATCAAGAGAAAATTATGACTAACTATAAGAATAAATTTCGTTCAAAAATATACGACTTAAATTATGATTTGTTAGTTAGTAAACCTAATGAAGAAATTAAATCTTTAATCTATTGGTTAGGTTGGGAATGGAATGATACATATCTATCACCTCATCTAAATCCACGGTCGGTATCAACAGCAAGCAGTGTTCAAGTTCGTTCCCCTATCAATTCAAAATCAATTGGTGGATGGAAGAACTACAAAGAGATGCTTAAACCTGCTATTGATATCCTTACTCAAACTGATAAATACCAAGAAATAGGCTCTTAAAACAAACTCCCAAGAG
This sequence comes from Prochlorococcus sp. AG-315-I14, assembly GCA_003283665.1. Next base: position 4,089 of record QBWF01000018.1, read on the forward strand.
TCACCAAGATTCAATGAGAGCCATCCTAAGACCTTCATCAATTCTGGGTTTGTAAAGCGAAAATCTAACTACTTAAACAGTTTCAAATATTTTAATTTTGTAGAGAAAAGCATCTTTCTACGATTTTTTTGTAGAGATAGTAAAAAAGTATATGGGAAACCTATGGGAAACGTAGCCCTCAAAACCCAGTTATATCTTCATCAATTTTAAAAATAAACCTGATTCAGAATATCTCAATCAAATTATCACTAAAGAGTAGACGTTCCCTTCACTCCCACTCCATAGCACCTGCTGAAATTATTGAGTGGTGGACAATGTTTTCACCCCCCCTATTATACGGTGTGGAAGTGGGTTTTTGAGTGGTGGACTGGGTTTTACTGCCCTAACCTATTCCCACTCAATAGTGCTTGGTAAAAACAGGGGGCAACAACGCAGTTATAGACAGGGTTTATTTCTTTAATAAAAGCACGGTGAAGTCACGGTGAAGCATACATTTGGAAACAACATACTCCTACAAACTACTTTCAGTAGTAATATTAAAATCCAAAATAATCTCCGGAATACCCACTCCTTGAACGAGGTCTAGAATTATATCCGCCATTGTTATACAACGTGTAATTCCTTTGTGGCGTATACGTCTCTCTACGAGAATACCCTCCACCACGATTGTAATAAGTAGTTCCACCATAACTACCCCGAGGAGAATAAGTTGCACCTCCTCCACCTCTTCCATCACAATATCGGTAGTATCCGGTGCCATAACAAGACGCCAATGCAGGCACAGAAGAAACAGCAACTAGCGCTAAAGATAAAGAGCGTAACAAAATCTAAAACCTATTATGACTATCCATCATAGTATTAATAGAAATAGGGAAGTAAAAAAGTTCTATAAATTTATATTCTTAAAGATTTTGATATAAAAAGGAAGTCACGGTGAAGTGAGTTTTTAAGTAGTGGACTGGGTTTTACTGCCCTAAACTATTCCCATTCAATAGTTCCTGGAGGTTTGCTTGTTATGTCTAAAACAACCCTATTAACACCCTTGACTTCATTAACTATACGGTTAGAAATTATTTCTAAAGTTTCATACGGTAAACGTGACCAATCTGCAGTCATCCCATCTTCACTTGAAATACAACGAACAACAATCGGCCACGCATAAGTTCTTTGATCTCCCATTACACCAACTGAATAAACTGGAAGTAAGACAGCAAATGCTTGCCAAATATCATGATATAAACCGGCATTACTAATTTCTTCCCTAACAATGAAATCAGCATCCCTTAAACAATTAAGTTTTTCATTAGTCACTTCTCCTAATATTCTTATAGCTAAACCTGGACCTGGAAAAGGATGTCGGCGAACAATTTCATTAGGTAAGCCAAGTGATTTTCCTACTTTGCGAACTTCATCTTTAAACAAATTTCTAAGAGGTTCAACCAATTTAAATTGCAAATCTTTTGGTAATCCACCTACATTGTGATGACTTTTGATTTTGACAGCTATACGTTCACCTGTTTTAGGGTCAATATTAGTCCCTGAACTTTCAATAACGTCTGGATACAAAGTACCTTGAGCTAAATAATCAAAAGGACCTAATCGCAGACTCTCCTCCTCAAAAACTCTTATAAATTCTGTGCCAATAATCTTACGCTTCTCCTCAGGATCTATAACCCCTTTTAGTTTTGAAATAAATCTTTCTCTAGCATTTATATATTGAACATTTATATGAAATTTTTCATCAAAAAAACTCATTAGAAATTCTGGTTCACCTTTTCTCATAAAGCCTTGATCAATAAACATACAAGTCAATTGACTTCCTATTGCTTTATTCAATAAGAAAGCAAGCGTCGATGAGTCAACACCTCCAGAAAGAGCTAATAAAACTTTCTTGTCTCCAACTTGTTGTTGTACTTGTGAAATAGCCTCATCAATGAATGTATTAGTCGTCCAATTTGGCTCACAGGAACAAATACTATAAACAAAATTTCTTATTAATACCATTCCTTGAGAAGAATGAACAACTTCAGGATGAAATTGCACTCCATAGAAACTCTTCTCATGAAAGGCAATAGCAGCTTCTGGCGTATTTGAAGTATGGGCAAGTCTCACAAAACCTTTAGGCAAGTTTGTAACTGCATCTCCATGACTCATCCACATAGTTGAGCCACTTAGAACATTAGTTAGCAAAGCAGTAGGATCACTTACCTCCAATGGGGCCTTTCCATATTCAGCTTTACCGGTAGCAGGCTCAACAGTTCCACCTAATTGATGAACCATTAACTGCATTCCATAACAAACACCAAGAACAGGTATTCCCAAATTCCAAATACCTGGATCACAGTGTGGAGCTCCTTCTTCATAAACAGATCCTGGACCTCCACTTAAAATTATTCCTTTAGGCCCTAAAAGACGTAATTCTTCTGCTGATGTTGTGTAACTCATAACCAGTGAGTAAACCTCTGTTTCTCTAACTCTTCGAGCAATTAACTCTGAGTATTGTGACCCGAAATCAAGAATCACTATTGCAGGATTGCGTTTCCCATCGGAAATCAATGCAGTCATATCAACAAAAGAATCAAAAAAAACTTTCTTATCAATAAGACTAATTAAGAGGTTGTGATTATGGCTATCACTTAAGCATTAAACCTAAAGAATTTAGTTGATTTAAACCTTTAAAACCAGCCCAACGTACTTGCCTTTTTCGGTCAAATAAAACAGAACCTATTTCAATAGAAGAAGACATATATCGATTAATGTAGTCCATACTTTTATTTTCAATATCGTCTGCCATCCTCCCCCACACTGATAAAAGAACTTGTGAATGATTAGAATCCAATGCCAACATTGCATTCTCAACCGAGGTTGATTGACTGATCAATTGAATTAAATCAAAGGGAATACCTTCTTTGACTGCTATTGAAGTCAGTATTTCAAGCCTTCCATCTGCGAGATGATGATGGGTATGAAAAACACCACCAGCCAATTTTACTAACTTGCCATGATAACCAAATAATAAAAGTTTTTTAACTCCATTCTGTGCTGCTTGGACCAAGAGAGGTCCAACCCAATTGCCTATTTTTATTATTTTATTAGGTGGCAGTCCAAATTTCTGAGCTAGATCCATTCCATTCTCACCTATCACAAAAGTTAAAGAGCCATCAAATGTTGATTCTGCACATTTCCTTTGCAAGGCTTTTATAGATTTTCGAAGTTGATCAGGTGACGCACTGATTTGAACCTCTGCCTGTGTACCAATAAGCGACAATCCATCAACAACCCCAAAAGCTTGATTACTGGTTCTAAGCGCCAGGGATTTTCCTTTAGGAAAAACAATTTCTAATTTCAAAGAAAATCCATCAGGTACTAGAGGATATAAATTCAGACATAACAATTCACGAGCAAATAAAGATATACATGTCTGACCAGAGGATTCAAATTTACCTATGCCAAAACCACCGTAAAAATCAATCCAATTAGGAAAATCAGCTTCCTTTTTTATATAATTATCGGATCGTTTCTGAATTAATTGAACGTACGCCCAAATTTCTAATCCACTAGTTATGTCAAGAGATAATCCTGATTGACAAAAACTTATTGCTAACGCTCGATCGCCATTATCCAGTAAAGCAGAAGATGCTATAGGTACACTAAGTGATTTTTTGTTATCAAGTAAAATAATAGTCTCAATATCTTTAATTTTATTTCCAATCAGGGTATTAGTTGCCGCTTTAGCTGCGGCGGCAACCCAAACAGGCAGAGTAAATTCTTTCAAATCATTCGAAGAGCTGACGATAAGGTTAATTTCCTAAATAATTTTTTAAAATAATAATATTAATCCAGCCTTAAATAAGTTAAATGCAAGACAAACTAAATCTAATGATTCCTGGCCCTACGCCAGTACCGGAAAATGTCTTGAGTTGTATGAGCAAGCATCCCATAGGTCATAGAAGTGGTGAGTTTCAAGCAATCGTCAAGAAAACTACGGACCAACTCAAATGGCTACATCAAACACGCTCAGATGTACTTACAATTACTGGAAGTGGAACTGCTGCCATGGAAGCAGGAATAATCAATACTTTAAGTAAAGGCGATAAAGTTTTATGCGGTGATAATGGAAAATTTGGAGAAAGATGGGTAAAAGTTGCAAAAGCCTATGGCTTAAATGTACAAGTAATAAAGGGAGACTGGGGACATCCTCTTGATCCAAATCAATTTAAAAAAATTCTTGAAGAAGATCGTAATAAAGAAATTAAAGCAGTTATCCTTACACATTCTGAAACCTCAACAGGAGTGCTAAATGATCTTCAAACAATTAGTCAATATGTAAAAAGTCATGGGAAAGCAATTACTATTGCTGATTGTGTAACTAGTCTTGGAGCCTGTAATATTCCAATGGATGAGTGGGGTATTGATGTTATTGCTTCAGGATCTCAAAAAGGTTATATGATACCTCCAGGTCTAAGTTTTGTCGCGATGGGAGACAGAGCATGGGAGGCTAATGCTCATTCAAACCTGCCAAAATTTTATTTAGATTTAAAGCAATACCTCAAGACAGTAAATAAAGATAGTAATCCTTTTACTCCTGCGATAAATTTATATTTTGCTTTAGAAGCATCACTGTCAATGATGCAAAAAGAAGGCTTAAATAATATATTTAAACGCCACAGTCGTCATAAAAATGCAACTCAAGCTGGAATTAAAGGAATGGGATTACACTTATTCGCAGAAGAAAATCATGGAAGCCCTGCCATAACAGCTGTGAAGCCAAGAAATATTGATGCTGAAATTATAAGAAAGTCAATCAAAAATGATTTTGATATCCTACTAGCAGGTGGACAAGATCATTTGAAAGGGGAAATCTTCAGAATAGGTCATCTTGGATTTGTAAATGATAGAGATATTATTAGCGTAGTTAGTGCTCTAGAAAGCACATTACACAAGATGGGGAAACTGCAAGCTCCTATCGGTCAAGGTATTTCTGAAACAATTAAAGTTCTTAGTAATCAACAATAATCACTTCTTTATGTTTTTATAAAGTGGTCAATAACATAAATATATAATTCAGAGTAAAAATCTTCACTTATGTGAGAGGCAGCTATTCAAATAAGTTGATCTGCTTAAAGAAGTATTAATTAACAGTATAAATAAGTTTGATGCAATAGGAAATTATCTTGTTTTGATTAAATGCAACACTTGTGGACCTACCCCAACAGCCCTTCTCTCCTGATCCAGTGCTTTCAAAATTAAGCCAGCCGATGTCTGTATATCTCCTTCATCCGCATGAACAGAAGCATTTTCGAAAAAAATAATAGCTTCATTTAAAAACTTCTGCCTCTTGACTTGTATTGCGTTCATTAAAAATCTAAAATTTATTTTTTTATTATATCAAAACGAGCATTTTAAATACTTATAAAAAAATCTATCTATTGTGAGGTGCGCAGATAACATTTTTCAATTAAATTCTTAATCTACCTTGAAAATTAAAGTAAATTTAATGATCGGAAAAGTTTATGAGTCTCACTTTGAAAAAGAAAACCATATATAATTGAAAAGGCTAGACAGAAGAAAAAAAAATAGATAATTTAAATTTAATGGTATGTCCTAGAAGAAATCATGTCTAAAGGAATAAAACATAGCTTTTTTCCAATTTCAGTAATTGCTACTTTATTTGGTTCTACTTTAGTTGCTCAAACTAATGCAGGAATTACAAATGGAGCAGATATATATTGCTTTATGAGGAATGGAGGCAATAATCATGAGCCTAGCTGGCAAGCTGCATATCAATTCATAAAAAATAAAAAACAAGGACTTTTTAAAACATCTCCCAAGCAAGCAGCATCATTTATAGTGGAAGCAGTAGTGCAAGATCCTGTCAAATATTCAGATTGTATAAATTATTTAGGGGATTTATATTCAGAGAGCTCAACTCCATTAGGAATGGAAGAAGAAATAAATCAAGAAGAAATTATTGAAAATACTAATGAATCACCAACAAAAGGGGGGTATACAGATCGTTACAATTTTTAACTAATTTTTCCAAAATACAATAAATATAAGAAGCATAATTGATAGCCGTTTTTACTCTTAAAAACCACCTAAAAATTAAAATAATCTAAAAAATACAAGCATGCATGTCTAAATAGATTGACTTCCTGATTGATCAAGGCAAAATTTAATTAGATACTTAGCAAGTATGCACATTAGGGATGCGGTTTTCCTCGAAGATCTCTGCCCAAAACTACATGACAGAAGATGGCGAAAATCATTACATAAATTTACTGGAAAAAGTTGTATATATTGTGGCAATTATTCAGAATCAATTGACCATGTTTTACCTCGAAGCAAAGGAGGGTTAAGTATTACTGATAATTGTGTTCCAGCATGCCTTTCATGTAACGGAGACAAATCAGATAAAGATGTGTTTGATTGGTACAGAAAACAACAATTTTACGACCCTCGACGATCTATGGCTATTAGGGCATGGATTGATGGTGATATTAGATTGGCTCTAAGACTTCTTGAATGGGCTAAACCAAGCAAAAATACAAATTTGGAAAAATCAAAGTCAGGAGACAATAAAGATTATTCTTGGCAAGCAGCTTAATTAATTACCATACTTTGCAAGCCGTATCAGAATTATATTTCTCACAGATTGAAGTTACAGAAGTAGCTCTTTCCGGAACAAAAACAATACATATAAGAAAGCAAATAGAAGCAATTAACGGCCTTGATAAATTTTGGTTTTTTTTTCGACCAGAAAATTTTATACTTGTCCTTAATCGAATAATCGCATCGCTCGAATTAGAATTAGGCTTTAGATAAGAAGCAATCATCATCAAAACTGTCAACATAATACATATGTACTAATGATTGGGGACATTGTCAAGCGATTCACTCCGCTTCCAGAAAAATCCAAATTAATCATTTTTGGAGGAGGCTTTAGTGGTCAGCACTTGGCCAAGGCTTGTAAAGCCTTAGGAAATCAAGTTTTATGCAGTAGGCGAAAAAAAAATAGTAAAGGCGCTGATTTTATTTTTGATAGCGAGAAGAAAGAATTACCTAAAGAGATTCTTGAAGATGCAACGCATGTTTTAAGTTGTATCCCGCCATCAGCGGACGGAAAAGATCCTCTATTACAACAAGTCAAACCTCAATTATTAAATGCAAAGAATTTAAAGTGGGTAGGTTATCTATCTACGACTGGTGTTTATGGAGATTCCCAAGGAGCTTGGGTTAACGAAAAAATGACTCCTAAACCTAAACAAGCGAGAAGCATTCGTAGGTTGTCATGTGAAAAAGAATGGATAGAAATAGGACTTCCTTTGCAAATTCTGAGGCTCCCAGGAATTTATGGACCAGGAAGATCTGCATTTGAAAGTCTTCTACTTGGAAAAAGCAAAATGATTGACAAACCTAATCAGGTTTTTTCAAGAATTCATGTCGATGATATAGCAGGAGCAGTTTTATTTCTAATAAATCTTGCCTCTGAAGGAAACAGAGAACTTATTGTAAATGTGTCTGATAACTTACCAACCAATAACATTGAAGTACTTAGTTATGCAGCAACTTTAGCTGACAAAACACTTCCAGAAATAGAGCCTTTTGCAACTGCATCAAAATCCATGAGTCCTATAGCTTTATCTTTTTGGCAAGAAAATCGAAGAGTCAATAACGAACTGCTATGCAAAAAACTTGGATATCAACTAATTCACCCTGATTTTAGATTTGGCATGAAAGATTGTTTTAAACAATTAAAGATAAATGAATTTTATCTTTTTTAAATATTTTTAACATACGATTGATTTAGATATTGAGGTGGATTTATTGGATAATAGAATCTATCGATTCGACTCCAATATCATCAAAAATTTATCCCAATTGAATAACACACAGCCATTAGTAACACATTTACTTAGGCAGGAAGTTTGCCCACAATCAAAACCAATTGCAGCATGAAAAATTTCAAAGAAAAAAATGAATATAAAAATTCTATTGTTATTGCTTTAGGCGATCCAGCAGGTATAGGAACTGAAATAACATTAAAAGCTCTTGGAGCAAAAAACTTACCTGATAATATGCATACTTTACTTGTAGGATGTAAAAAAAATATTAAAGAAACTTATACAAAGTTAATTTCAAAAGGGATAACTGATATTCCTCATCCCAATAACCTTGATATTATTGATATTCCTTTAGAAAAAAAAATTATTCCTGGAATAGTAAATAAAGAAACAGGATCAGCAAGCTTTAATTGGCTTTTTCACGCAACTAATTTTGTATTAGAAAAGAAAGCAAGGGCTCTTGTTACAGCACCTATATCAAAAATTGCATGGCAAAAAGCAGGTCATAAGTTTGCAGGACAAACAGAATTATTGAGTAAATTAACAAACACAAAAACATCCATGTTATTTACAGCTGTGTCACCAAAAAATAAATGGAGATTTAACACCTTATTAGCCACAACACATATACCTTTTAACAAAATACAAATTAATCTCACTAAAGAATTGCTGAGAGATAAGTTAGATAAATTATTAGCATTTTGTCTTAAATTTAACAATAATCCTATTATTCATGTGGCAGGTTTAAATCCACATGCAGGAGAGGAAGGAGTGCTTGGTGATGAGGAAAAGAACTGGATTATTCCGATTTTAAATGAATGGAAATTAAGTCATCCAACAGTTGAAGTTTGTGGTCCTATCCCTCCTGACTCTTGCTGGATTACAGCAGCAAATGCATGGAAAGGAAAGGCCAACAATAAGACTCCTGATGGAATACTTGCTCTATATCATGATCAAGGATTAATACCTGTCAAATTGATTGCTTTCGATGAAGCGGTCAATACAACTCTTGGACTCCCTTTTATAAGAACATCCCCTGATCATGGAACTGCTCTTGATATTGCAGGTCAATTGATTGCCCGAGAAGCCAGCATGCTTGCTGCAATTAATAACGCCTGGATTCTTTCGGAATAAACACAATATTAACCAGGTTTTACTCGCATTAAAACTTGACCAAATTCAACTGGAGTACCATTCTCAACCAAAATTTCAACGACTTCGCCATTAACTTCTGATTCTAATTCATTCATTAATTTCATTGCCTCAAGAATACATACAGCTTGTCCAACACTAATTCTCGTTCCAATATCAACAAAAGGAGGCTCTTCTGGGGCTGGAGCTCGGTAAAAAGTTCCAACCATGGGAGCTGTCACTTCAAGCAAGTCAGACCGCGATCCAGCGACGGAAGGAGGGGGTGTGCTTGGCCCTGGAGGCTCTACCTTTACCTGAGGAACTGATAAAGGAAGTGAATCAGAGGCGATTTTCTCCGTGGGTACTGCTAAATCCGATGAAATCGCAGATACGCATTACAACCTTGGAACTATATTGAGCGATATTGGCAAATCACAAGACGCAGAATTGTCATATCGCAAAGCAATTGAATTGAATCCTGATTTCGCAGAGTCGCATTACAATCTGGGAAACATATTGAGAGATCTTGGACAATTACAAGACGCAGAATTGTCATATCGCAAAGCAATTGAACTTAAACCTGATTACGAAAAATTATATGAATCTTTAGGTTTAGTACTCCTTGAAAAAAATGAATATGACTTATCCTTAAAATATTTTTTAGAAAGCGCTAAGTTACTGAATAATCGAAAGGAGACAGAATCTAATAACGAAAGATTTACAATAATTAGCAAGGCCAAAATTGAACATGATATCGAACAATTTAAATATTTAGCTGCTAAATATTATGACTCTAAAAAGTTTATCGATCTTGCTAGACTTTATGAAAAAGTTGCCTCCGAAATTCATTGGCCATCTGATACTAGCCCAATTATTTTAAGTAATAAATATCAAACTCTTCTAAAAGATAGTTACAATCGTTTAATACATATCTTAGAAGCACCTAAATTAACAGAAGAAGTAGTGAATAATTCCTTAAATGTTGAGAAAATTACTAATGATTATTTTAACCATGAATTTGGATTAACTTATATTGATAATTTCTTGAGTTCACAAGCAATAGAATCTCTGCGAGACTTTCTACTTGGCAGTACAATTTGGTTTAATGTCAAACAAAATGGATATGTAGGAGCATTTTTGAGAGAGGGTTTTGCTAATCCTTTAATTTTTCAAATAGCAGATGAGCTACGAAAGAAATTCCCAAAAATATTTAAGGATTATCCTATAAACCATATATGGGCTTTCAAGTATGATAGTCGTGCTAAAAATGAAAAGTCTTCTCTTAAAGGCATCAATGTGCACGCAGATTTCGCAGCAGTAAATGTGAACTTTTGGATTACTCCCAAAGAAGCCAACTTAAATCCCAACTCTGGTGGTTTAATCGTTTACGACGTAGAGGCACCTAAAGAATGGGATTTTAATACTTTTAATAATAATGAGCAGAAAATACGAGAAGAACTAAAAAAAAGTAAAGGTAATACAAAAGTGATTCCATATAACGAAAACCGTGCCGTTATCTTCAATTCAAATTTATTTCATGAAACTGATAGTTATGAATTCCAGGAAGGATATGAGAATCGTCGA
>QBWF01000019.1 GCA_003283665.1 Prochlorococcus sp. AG-315-I14
GCAAATATATTAGATTGCCTGCTATTGAAATTCTTGGTTCATCTGTTTCGTAAAATGGATAAACACAATGTCTTAATTTAGCAGGAAAGAAAAGCATATTCCCCTCAAGTTTCGGTGACATCTTATATGCAATATTATTAACTTCTCCAAGGGTATCAATATATTCAAATTCAAAATTACCTGCTTTCTTCTCTCCTTCACTAATATCAATAAATTGTGGTAATTTGTGTTGAGATTCCCAATCATAAGGAATCTTCATCCAAATAGCAAAAGAATAGACACCAGAGTGATCATGATAAGGGTTAAATTCTGTCTTATATTGATAGTTAACCCAAAGTTCATTTAATATCAATTTACTTTTAGGTCCCAATAATGTATTTTGAGTGATAGGGTCTCCTTTTATAGAACTATTTTTACGATAAAAATTTATTAAAGGGACACAAACTGATTTATAAAAAAAAATAATCAATATCATCAAGAGAAAGACTTTGAGAAATATTACCTGCTAATTTATTACTAACATTCATATTTTTCGTTTTTGCAATATCAATAATCTTCCACAAATAATCAATAATTTCTTGGTCCAGTTTTACTTGCAGAAAACCATTAATTGGACGAGATATATTTTTAACTTCCATTGCTTATTAAAATGCCAAGGAAAATAAACTCAAAGTAAAAATACAACCTATTGCCTAAACATTGCCTAAACATCTTATACTGTTGTAATATGTGAATTCAAAACGACTGCTATAATTGACTTTCCAGGAGTGTACTTTGACCAATGCATTCATGTCCTGAAAATAAATTAGTCTTGATATAACTCGAGTTAGGGTGTAAAAAAAGTTGGGCTGAGCAGGCATCCCAGAAGGATATACAGAAGTAGTCCAAAGAGAATAACCAGAAGAATACCAACTCAAAAAAAGTATATAGCTAATAGAAATCCCCTTATATGATTAATTAACTGGGTGACTAGCCAAGAACACAGCGAACAAGACGAGGGAGGGGATTAAGTAGAAATACCTATAACCCTTGCAACGGAAAAAGAAATGAAGTTTTTCTGGCATAAACAAAATAATAGAAAAGCATGTAGGACGAATCAATTATTATACAAAACTAAAAGAGAGATTCTTCTATATAAAATCAAATTAATCTATTAGATTGCTCATCAGAGCATGAAAAGGGAATAATTGCGAACTAAGGAATCTAAATTTAAGCCAAAATTATATTTTATATTTTTTCTATATTACTTTATTGATAGATTTAAGCCATCCGATGAAATAAGATACCTTTCAAATGCCATACTTCCCCTTGTCCCAGACGGGAAGAACAAACGTACCAATAGACGAATCGTCTTACATATTCTAATTTGAAGCAAGCAGCGCAAAAACCTATGTCCATAACGCCAGAAGTCATAGATATACCACTAGTCAGTCTATCGAATGCAACGGTTAAGGGGATGGATAGCTGGGCGGTAGAGGCGATGGAAGAATCCGTGGGTGACATTAACGAACACCTGGGGAGAGCAGGCGCCTCACTTCGCTACGTGGCGTTACAGCTGACCGAAATCAAGAAAAACGTCAAACCGGGGAACTGGAAGGCTTTTCTTGAGTCAGGAGCCCTGGCCTGCTCTCCCAAGTATGCGACAGATCTAGTAGCTGCTCATACCAAATGGCTAGCGAATGCCGATGTGGAGGATTCTGTGATCGCACAATTAACCCCTCGCTCGCTGGCAGCCATGGCCAATGCTTCCGACACCGAGAGACAGAAGGTCTTTAATCTTATAGAAAATGCCGGAGCAAAGGACTCAATCACAGAGGCAAAAGTAAGAGCTGCAATGAAAGGCAAAAAGATATCAAAAAAGAAAGCACCTATAACTATCGACGAAAGATTAGAAAGAGAAATTAATGCTAACGCTGAGCTAATGGACATGAACAAAAGGCTAAGAGAGGAGAATGCAAATCTAAGAAAGCAGCTCTCAAGTAAGTTGCTTGAGAACAACAAATGGGAGTTAAAGCAAAAAAGAATCAGTTAGGCAATTAAACCCATCACAACTATTCTCTAAAAGCATATGTCTATTGATCCCGAAGTGATTTCTTCTTCTAGCTCGCAAAGCAAGAAATCAGTCAGAAGTTATCCCAAATGGGCTATCTATTGGTTAGGTGGTATTGGTGCCTTCATAGCAGTCAATCTAGTTAAGTCGTTAATACCAGTACTAATCATGGCCATCCTGATCGCTTTTATATGGTCTCAAGCAACTAAACCTTCATGAGCATGACTAATACCGATTCCTTCTACGCCTTCCTCCAGTATCTAGCTGTCAATAAAGACGGTTCTTTTGACTACGACATAAAGAATAGGATGCTAGATAAATATAAGAAAAAGATTGGATCTAAAGAAATACACAGAAGAGCATTAAGTATCTTCAATCCCAACAAAAAGGAGGTTGCCTAATGAGTAAAGAAAGCAATCTAAGAAATGAATCCATACATCTTTACGACCCTATCAAAGAGGGATGGAGTTCATATGACATTAATTACATAAATGCATTAAGAAAAAAGAGGAAGCTGAAAAGTGAATACGAAGTAAATAAGACACAAAAAGAAAGGTATGCAGCATGATTCCATTCATTAGAAGCATTGAAGAACTAAAGGTTATGACTGATTCCAGGTCAGAGGTAGTCCATAGAAAACATAACAGAGATATTGCTGAGGAAAGTGGACAAAGAAAAAGGTACTTACATTCAATAAGAGAAGAGAAAGTAGGTCTTCCAGGGATACCTAATAGGAATAGATTGAACTGGGTTAAAGGTAAAAAGGCTATTATTAAATTCCTTGATCATTTAGATTATAATAATCAAAATATTTCGTCTTATGAGATAACACTAATGAAAAAACAAGAGCAAAATCAATACCATGACGCTGCATAACTATGAATAGAATAAAATATAAAAGTCTTTTAGAGTATTTATCTCTAACTCTAGTTTTATCCTATTTAATTTTCCATAATGTATTAATGATAATTAGTGGAATGATTATTGCCTTATATTGCACAGGTAAAGAAGGTGAATTACAAGTCTTTAAAATTAATAGGCGAAAGAAAGAAGTTAAGTTTAAATCTAAAAGAGAAACAAAGGAAAAAATCCATAAACAACAAGTTTTTCAAATCTGTTCTGAATCTGATCTGAAGCTAATTCAAAATATTGAGGAGTTTGGATTCATACCTTCTATCAATACTGTTGACAAAGAGATTGATTTATGATTATGAATATAAATACATTCTTGCTTGGTCTAATAGTAATTTCTACTTACCTTAATCTATATCTTAATTATAATAAATATAAAAAGTCTAAAAAGAGGACCGAATTGCCGATTTCATCAAAGCAATGGAATAAGTTAATACAAGATAATAGCTTTAAATCATGGTTAGCAAATAAGGAAAGACTAAAAAAATGAAAAAGATACTATTAATATATATTATATTTATTCTTTACTATCCTATTAAAGGATTTACTCAACCAATTAAAATACCTGTTATTCCTTATAATAAGAGAACTAATTCAGTTCCAATTAGAATTCACAATAAATGTAAATCTATTGTTAATTACTCTAATTGTGTTAAAAGGTATGTAAGGAATTATTAATTAGGAAATGAAAAAGATAAATACCAAAAGAGTTTTACGTACCTTATTTATACTTATTAGTTTTATAATAATTTATATATTTTGTATTTCTATTGCAAATAATCTTATATTAACTCCTATTATTAATTATCTTGCTGATTCTGAAACATCCAGGATATTTGTTTCTTGTCTTTTAGGCTGGTTTGGCATGTCGACACTATTCAATCTAATTGTAGAAGGTAAGAGCAAATGAGATTAGTTATCCCTTTCTTTCAAGATATTGACGACTACTTTACTGTAAGAACTAAAACGATATCTCGAATAGCTATTGCTGACATAATGGATGATAATATGTTAATTAGGTGGTATAGCAAAATACTTGATAGTTCTTTATTAGTAAAAGATTTAAAAGGATTTGGTTATTTCGAATCAAAATATACTCATGGTTATGTTCAGGCTACTTTTCGTTTTAATAAGATTGCTATAGAGGTCATTAGGTTTCAATTGGAATTACGAGGTCTCAATCCTAAAAATACTAGAGATATTTCTATCATTGAAAAAAGAATAGGAAATTTTGGAGATAATAAATAAAAAGATAGGAGGATCGAATAAAATACTAGAGATAAACTAGCTATCGCTCAGGAATATAAAAAATGGATTATTTTGAAATTTGTAATGACTTTGAAAAACAAGAGATATTAATTATAAATGAATATACTTTTAATAAATTCAGGCCTATAATTCAATTATCTCAATTGATTTTAAGGATAAAGCTTTATTATTAAAATCAACTAGTTCTTGATAAGACTATATTAATTTGTTTAGGATTTATGATTTCTAGAATTATATTTGTTTAAATTTATTTAAAATTTAATCTATCATAATATCGCTGAAGAAAATCATAAGAATTTCCGGTAAGCTTTCTAATTAGATAAATGTCCTTACCCTCATTAATTTGATTAGTGATATATGAGCTTCGAAGAGAATATAAAGTATAAGGTTGGTCAGGTTTAGAACCTTTTAACAAGTGAGATAAGTTAACTCTCATTTGATCCCACACTCTACTTATCTGAGAGTAAGGATAAGGACGTGATGTAAATGGATTAATGAAGATATAATCCTTATCAGTTATCTTAACTAAACCATTCTCATTCCTAAATTTATCACTATAAGCCCTCCATTTTATAAAGGAATCTCCTATATTAGTAGTTATTTTTCTAGTAGTATCTGTCCTAGAATCTATTATATATAAAACTGCCTCAGAAAAATCATTCTTTTTACTTTTAGCCGTCTCATTATAATGAGGATTAAGCTCTACATCACACCACCTTAATCCCCCTTTAATACTCTCATTAAGAGTAAAATCACCATTTTTATTTATCACTACTCCCTTTTCTATTAATCCTAATAGTTCCTTAGGCCTAGTTCCAGATTTATAAGAAACAAAAACAAATTCTCTCATCATCTGACGAAAGTATATAGTACGAATCTTTTTATTATTATTTATTTCCTTAGAGTATTTATCAAAATAATTATAGATAAGTGGCCAATCATCCTTTAAAGATATTGGTGGATTAGGATCTGATTGATCTTGCTTAATTATTATTGGGCTTATGGAAGGTACTTCTTTTGCATAACCATTAGGAATTAAAAAGTTTTTATACCATTCCTTTAACCTAACTAGATCCTTTCTGACAGTAGAAATCTTAGGAAAAGTATTTATCTTACTATTATCTATAATCTTCCAAGACTTATTGATTCTCCATTCATTGAAATCAAGAAAAGTTTCACTTTTAATATCAGATATCTTAGTTAATTTTTTTTCATTCTTTAAATATACTTGAATAATTGATCTTAATGAGGTTCTAATGCCTCGAACGGTTGCAATGGTGATTTTCCCATTGGATTGTCTTTTCTCTTTTATACTTATCCATTGATCTATTAAATCTTCAATTAGTGCATTTTTGGGATTCTCTTCTTCTATAATATCAAAATATAAATCTTCACCTCTCCTAGCAGCAATAGCTAAGTCAGGTTCATTCAATTTTCTATACTTATATAGCTTTGTACCTACTTTTAATTGTCGATACTGCCAAAGTTCTGGCTCTTTTTCATAGCAAATAATACTAGCTCTTCCACCAAGGATCTTACGAATCTTTTTATTTCCAAACTCATCGACCGCTATCTTAGGCATTTAGTGACTCGATCCAATCACAGAAAGTATATCTAATAAGTTGGTCTTAAGTTTGGTCTGCTAGGTAATTGCCAGGCCAATAGGGCATTATATACTTCTTTTTATAAGTACATTTTATTATATGGGCTACTGCTGTAATATTTTCAAACAATTTATACAAGCAAAAACGTGTAAGAAACAATTATATTCCTTATATTATTCTTACTATATGAAAGTTCTTAGGCGATTATTTTCTTTTAAGAAGTTAAATATAATAAAATAATGCTTATATATTTACTTTCTATAGTAATAAATATATCAAAATTTAAAATACAGAAATTAGTTGATTTAATTAAACAATAATATGCTTAAAAAGAATACTTAGATATTGCTAATGGTAGATACTTTTATTGAGGGACTATAAGGCATAATTATCAGAGCACATTTAAGTAAAGGGGATAGATATTTTTGATTAAGTTGCAAAACAAAAACTTGAGAAATGAAATAGAAATTAATTACTATTTCATAATTTCACCAAGCACTCTTAAAGCCTCATTAACATGTGCAGGACCATTTAGAAGATCTTTAAAGATATGACGTATTACCCCTTTAGAATCAACTATATAAGTAACTCTTCCATCCAATATACCTAGCACTTTAGGAACTCCAAAAATACTTCTCAATGAATTATCTTTATCACAGAGAAGAGGAAAAGGTAGCTTATTTTTATCTGCAAAAGATCTATGACTAGCCTCATCATCTCTACTTACTCCCCAAACTTCAGCTCCAAACAATTTAAATAAATCATATTTATCACGAAATCCACAATTCTCTGCTGTACATCCAGGAGTGTCATCCTTGGGATAGAAAAATAAAACTAATGGCTTTCCCATAGCTTGCTTGTTAGTCCTAATTACACCCAATTGATCAGATAATGAAAAGTTTGGTATTTCATCTCCCAATTTCAAAGCCATAAGGTGATTTATTTAAATTAATAAAATTATTATATAGAAGTATAAGATGATCTGTAAGTTAGGATCTTAGAAAATGTTCTTACAAATACTTTAATTACTCGGATACAAGCTTTGCAAAAGCAGTCAAAGGGAAGAGTAGATATCCTTTAATGTAAAATAAAATTATGGCGATGAAAAAGTTTTGAGCGGATTTGGAACAAGAAAAAAGGAGCAAAAGTTCTCCTCAAAAAAATTTCTAAAGCTGAAAGAAAATGAACTAAAAGAACAATCCATCAGTCACCATATTAATGGTGACCTAATTAAGGCAGAGAAAGGATACATAGCATTTATAAATAATGGATACTCAGATGCTGACATAATTTCAAATTATGCACTTATATGTCAAGAAAGAGGCGACACAAATAAAGCTATAAAATTATATGAAGATTGTATTTATAAATTTCCTATTCATCTCTTTTCCAGAATAAATCTTGCATTTTTATATTATTCCTTAGATTACTTAGAGAAAGCAAAGTCAATCATTGATAAAGCTATAGAGATTAAAGGCAATCTTGCTAATGCATATTGTATTAAAGGATTGATCGTAAAACGAATGGGTAATAGATCTGATTCAGAAGCATTATTTAAAAAGGCTATCGAAATAGATTCAGAATATGTAGATGCGTATATTAACCTTGGATTATTATATAAAGAATCAAACAATTATGAAAAAGCAGAAAGAAATTATTTACATGCAATCGAGATAGATAATCATTCAGCAATAGCTCATTTAAATATTGGGGCTTGCTATAAAGAGCAAGGATTACTTGATAAGGGAATATTGCATACAGAAATTGCATTAAAACTTAAATCAAACATTCCAAATGGCAATCTTAACTTGGCAACCATCTATAGAGAAAAAGGAGATTATTGTAAATCATATGAATTTGCAAAAAAGGAGCTCAAATCAAATAGTAATGAATCAATGACTTACCAACTAATAGGCAACTTATTTAAAGATAGAAAATTAATTAATCCCAATGCAAAATCAGACCGTGAGATACTATCAAAGCTTTTAAATAGAGAAGATATCTCACATAGAGAAATATTCTTAAACGTAAAAGACTTAGTATCAAACGAAGTTCTAAAAGGCATTATGAAAGATGAAAGGTTATCAGAAAATAAAGATTTTAATATTATACGAAAGGATAAAGAGATACTAAAGGCTCTTACTTTAATGATATTTTGCAGTCCAAACTGGGAAAAAGCATTAAGGAATATTCGTAAGCAATTACTTTTAAATTACAACCAAAGAAAGAAAGAAGATAAACAGTCTATTAATTTCTTAATTGCATTAGCATCACAATGTTTTTTAAATGAATACGTCTATGATCAAGAGGAGGAAGAACAGAAAGAACTAGAAAAACTAAAGCAGAGCTTTAGGATTGGAGAAAGATCAGACTATATAATTTCATTACTTGCATGCTATGAGTCCTTATATACAATTGAGGAAGAAATCTCTTTTTTTAGTAAGAATAAATCTAAGAATAAATACTTTAATGAATTACTACTTTTACAAATACAAGAGCCACATAAAGAAAAAAGCCTCTCTAAAACAATAACTAAATATGGAGAGATAGAAGATTCAGTATCATTAAAAGTTAAAGATCAATATGAAGAAAACCCATATCCAAGATGGAGATATAATTCGTATTCAAAAGAAAACAAATTAAATATCTTTTCTGCAATTAATTCAGAAATTTCTCCAAGTCATATTGAGCCAGACGACATGGAGGTAAAAGATAGTAAAGCAAATATCTTAATTGCTGGATGTGGAACAGGTATACAGATTATAGAAGCCACAAGATATGAAAACTGTGAGATAACAGCAATAGACTTAAGTAATTCAAGTATCTCATACGCCAAGAGAAAAATTGAAGAGTATGGACTGGAAAATATTAATTTATTTGAAATGGATATACTTGAAATCAAACAACTTAAGAAAGAGTTTGAGCTGATTGAATGCTCTGGAGTTCTTCACCATATGGAAAACCCGACTCTTGGATTGTCAAATTTATTAGGGGTTTTAAAGCCTAATGGTTATATGAAATTAGGATTATATAGTAAATATGCAAGAGAAATAATAACAAGAGTTAGAGAATTGATTAACAATGAGGGAATAGCATCAACTAGAGATGGTATTAGAAAGTTTAGAAGTGAAGTTCTAAATAGTAATATAAAAGATTTTAATGATATTTCACTCTCATCTGACTTTTATTCAATGTCAATGTGTAGAGATCTTTGCTTCCATAGTCATGAAAGATGTTACTGCATTAAAGAAATAAAGGAAATTCTTTCGGACTTTAATCTGGAGTTCTTAGGATTTATTCTCCCTCAAAATCTTAAAGATAAATATAAAAGACAATATAATAATGATATATCACTAAAAGATCTTTCAAATTGGGAAATTTTCGAAGAAAACAATAAAGGTATCTTTAGAGATATGTATCAGTTTTGGGTCAAGAAGGTGAATTAAATAATTGATCTTCTAAGCCAGGAATAAACATTTTCGATAAAGAGTAAATAAAAAGTATCGCAAGTATATTTCCAAGCATTGCTATAGCAAAACGAATCCTTAAATCTTTTGCAAATGGAAGAATATTTTCCCAAAGTGACAATAACGGTCCGCCTGCCATTAGCTAATTAGTATTTATTCACTACTTTACTGTGGGAAGACCTAATTGGCTACATTGAGTAAGAAGATAAATTTTAAATAATAAATAAACTTGACTTAATCAAGATTGAGGATTACTAAAAGTATCTTCCCATAAGGAAAAGAAGTAATACTCCTATCAATATGAAAACAAAAGGATAAAGCAACGTGAGAAATATCTGATAGAGACTTTCAGGTCTGTTAAGTATAACCAAACCGACTACAAATACTATTATTGGAAAAATTATGAGTAATTTAATTCCCAGACCTTCATTCCAAGCTTTAAATTCATTATCATTAGAGAGGATATTACTTATCCTCTCATCTACAATCAAATCATCAGATTCCTTCTTATCTTGCATAAACTTTTAATTTATTTCCTATAGTATAAATCAAAAGAATCAACCATTTCCGATGAGAACCTTATCTAATTCTAGCCAGTGATTACAATTCTAAGAACTTTAAATCTTACTGAATTATATGGCTTCATTGCAGCAATACTTACAACAATAGCTTTCTTACCTCAACTATATAAAACATGGACTACTAAATCAGCTGAAGACGTATCTTTAGTTACTTTAATTCTTTTCATAATAGGCCTTATATGTTGGATAGTTTATGGAATCAAAATCGACTCAACTCCTATTTTAATTGCTAATATATTTACCTTAATTTTTAACTTTTCTATTTTAATTCTGAAATTAATATATAGTCATCCCCTAAAGACATGAAGTTATAGCCTTTTTTTCTTACTAATACTATTAAGCCATAAAAAATCTTAGATAATAACTGCACCTAGTTCATTAAAATTCAGAAATGTTTCTTCTTTTATATATATTAATTTTACAGTTATTTAATCTAGTCTAGACGTATAATTATCTATGAATTAAATAAAAAAAAATGCCAGCAGCAGACATTCATCTTCTTGGTAACTCCCTAGCTCTTCATCCACCTGTAATGATCGCTACCATTTGCCTATTTATGTACATAAGGAGTAAAGCTATTGCAAGTAGCAACCCAACTGAAAAAGTAAATCCTATTTTCCCTTTTAGAAACGTATAACTAACACCAATTAAAATAAGCTATATATTTTAATTGGATTACTAAATAAAATATATATTTTTCACCCAAAAGGATTTGTTCCTTTCAAAGGACCTACAAACAAAAATTCAATAATTGTTCCCATTATAGCGGCAGGAAAAACCCAAATAGACATAAATCTAATTCCCATAAATTTCATACCTCCTTTCCCAGAGAAGGAATCTTTAGTCATGGTATAAACAGTTTCAGTATCAGTTACTTCGTAAGAATCACTAATACCCTTCTCATAGGGCCGAATAAAAACAATTTTACTTACAAAAAGATTTCTAATTGTATTAATAGCGATAATAGGCCAAACCCACATATAGAAAATACGACTGCCTAATCTATTACCATCTGATTGTGGATTGCCCAAATCAATATTGATATTATCTTTTGGTAGTGCATCTTCAATTATTGAAGCAACCGCCTCTTGATTAGTTGTGAATTTAACTTGTGTATTTTCAGAATCCATCAAAATCTTTAAATTTTAATGATTATAAGATGAATTCCTAATTTTTTGGTTTAAAGAAAAAATTAAATATTTATTGGTAACAAATTAAGATTTTTCGATTATTACCGAATAATAAAAAAGACCCCTCTAAAAAAAAGCAGGTCTTTTTTATAAAATCTCAAAGATATATTACGCGTTAATAACGCCTCTGCGTATGAATTGCATGGCAAAAATTGCTCCTAGAAAAAATACAGTCGGAATACCTAATGCATTCACAGCCAAAGTTCTAACAGTGAAAACTGGATATCCACCTGAAGGTCTTCCTTTATCTGCAACTATCGCGGTATCTTCCCAAACTTGTTCATTAACTACGGTGGGCCCATTATCCCAAACAAATACTCCCCATCTACGTAACCAATAATCAGCAAAGGCAAGTGTAAAAATAAGTGGGCTTAGAACCAACAACAGTTTGAGTGTGTTCATCTATCTCTAGATATTTATTCTACAAATCCTGGCATACGAGAGTCGAAAAGGCTTAATGAGAAGATGACCCTAACGATTCTGTAACAAATTGGTCCAAATTTAGAAGCTTTCTAGACACAAATATTTCTAAAGCTTTACTTCTGATAGGGTGTCTATGTTGCCTTTGAAAGGCCTAAAACTAATTGGTTTCGTTTATGGAATTCGGTTTTAAAGAAATTCTCCAGGGATTTGCTGGGATAAGCTTGATTATCTGGGCAGCAGTAATTGGACTCTGGCATACATATATGTTTCCAAGATTCTTTAAAGGAGATACTGCGCGAAGCTCTTCTCAAATTGACTTCTCAGCAGCAGCATCAGGTAGTTCAATATCAAACGAACAAAAGCCATGGTTTATTGATGATGAAGGGGGGACTCTTAACCCAACAAAAGCATTAACTGCAATTGGTCTTAAAGATAGAGGGAGTTATAGCAAAAAATCATTTGTAGTTGCTAATTTCAACCCAGTGGAAGC
>QBWF01000020.1 GCA_003283665.1 Prochlorococcus sp. AG-315-I14
CCTTGATTCGTAAACAGATATACCATTCATTATTGAATCCGGTCTAGCTAAATAAACATACTCAAAAGAACAAGGAAACAACTGTGGTTTCTCAGCACATTGTTTTGAAAACAATTCACCCGAAGAGGAAATAAAAATGGCTTCACCTGGTTCAACATCACGAACAATTTGATAATCATTATTTTCGATAACTAATGATTCACTAGCAACAATCCACTCTGTTTTATAACTTTCTGAGATTCTTTTACCAATAACTAAAGGACGAATACCAAATGGATCTCTGAAAGCTAGAAGTCCATGTCCAGCTATTAAAGCAATTGAAGCATAAGAACCTTCTACTCTTTTATGTACTGATTTGACAGAATTAAAAAGATCTTCTGGGCTAATTTCTTTTCCTTGTATTTCACTATTTAATTCTGTTGCAAATACGTTTAACAACATTTCAGTATCACTTGAACTATTGGTATGTCTTCTATCAACTTTGAAAAGTTCTCTTTCTAATTCTCTTGTATTTGTTAAATTTCCATTATGAACAAGAATAATTCCATATGGAGCATTTACGTAAAAAGGTTGGGCTTCTTCTTCTTTATGAGCAGCACCTTTCGTCGCATATCTAACGTGTCCTAAACCAATCTTTCCGATTAAAGCTCTCATATCTCTAGTTCTATAAGCTTCACGTACTTGTCCTTTAGATTTATTAATATGAAAAACACTCCCATCCATAGTTGCTATACCAGTTGAATCTTGACCTCTATGCTGTAGTAATAACAAGCTATCGTAAATTTGCTGATTACATTCTTCACCAGAAACAATACCTACTATGCCACACATATTTAAACTTCCTCTATTTTTAGAAATGTTTTTATCAAAAAATTATAAAACATTGTTGCTCAATTAGAAACTCTTTTATATATAGAATTTTCATATATTTCTTCTATATCAGATATATTTAAATTAATTATCAATTTATTTTTTTGAGATATTTTTAATTTCTTTTCTCTTGTAACTTTACCTATATTTAAAATAGAAAATAAATTGGGATTTAATTTTACAAAAGCATCAAAGTTCTCTTGAAATTCTAAAACTTTTTCATTAGAAAGGCTAATTAAAATCCTTGGGCCACCCTCAGCAAAAAGAATACGATCCAATCTTTCAGATGTTTCATCTAATACTATGTCAGCTCCAAAACCTGAGGAGATACAAGATTCAGAAATGGCAACAGCTAATCCACCATCGCCAATATCATGAGCAGATTTGACAATTTTTTTCAATATTATACTTCTCAAAAATAATTGTACTTGTTTTTCTAAATTCAAATCAATTTCAGGAGGTCTTCCTGTTTTTAAACCCTGAACATACTCTAAAAAACATGAAGCAGATAAAGTAATACGAGGATCATTCTTTTGATTATCTTGTGAAATTAATCCAATCATCCAAATTTGGTCATCTGAATGGAGCCATGATTTCTTGCAAATATTATTTATATTTTCTATTAATCCAACCATTCCAATAACTGGTGTTGGATGAATGGGAACTACCTTATTATCTGCTTGTTTAGTCTCATTATACAATGAGACATTTCCTCCAGTAACTGGCGTATTTAAAATTTGACAAGCATTAGTAATCCCCTTACAAGACATAGCTAATTGCCAAAAGCTAATAGAATTTTCAGGAGATGAAAAATTGAGATTGTTCGTAATTGCAATAGGATCTGCTCCAACACAACTTAAATTTCTAGCAGATTCTGCAACAGCAGCCATACTTCCACGTTCAGGATCTAAATATACCCATCTGTCATTACAATCTACAACTGCTGCAACTGCTCTATTTGAGTTTAATTCTTTATTAAAATTATTCTGAGGACGAAGTCTTATGACTGCTGCATCAGCATCACCAGGAGATATAACCGTATTAGATTGTACCTGATAATCATATTGATTATATATCCATTTTTTTGAAGCAATTGTAGGAGTATCTAATAATTTTAATAGAACATCATTCCAACCAATTAATAGTTTTTCTTTTATAGAAATAATACCCTGATCTGTATATTCAGGCAATTTATTTTCATTCCATTCCCAATGTTTTTTTAAATAATTTGGTAAAGAATTTAACAAAGTATGTTCTTCAATAGGTGTATCATCAGCAAGAGCAGAAGCTGATATATCAGCAACTATTTTTCCTTTATGAGTTACTCTAACAACTTTTTCTTCTAGTACTTTTCCTACAACCTCAACATATAAGCCCCAACAAGTAAATAATTTTCTTAATTTTTCTTCAGAGCCTGGTTTTATAACAAACAACATACGTTCTTGAGATTCAGAAAGCAAATACTCGTAAGGAGTCATTCCTATTTCTCGTGCAGGAACGTTATCAAGATTTAATTCAATTCCAAGATCTCCTTTGGAAGCCATTTCTGAACAACTGCACGTTAAGCCTGCAGCACCCATATCCTGAGCAGCAATAACATCTCCTGTTTTAAAAGCTTCCAAACAGGCCTCGATTAACCCTTTCTCTAAAAATGGATCTCCTACTTGAACAGCAGGTCTATCATCTATTGATGTTTTAGAAAGCTCTGAGCTTGCAAAACTTGCACCACCCATACCGTCTCTACCAGTAGTATTTCCTACATATAAAATCGGGAAATTAACTCCACTAGCACCTGAACAAACTATTTCATCTGTCTCCATCAAACCTAAAGCCATTGCATTAACTAAAGGATTTCCAGAATAGCTACTATCAAAACCAACTTCGCCTCCAACAGTAGGAACTCCTACGCAATTGCCATAATGAGATATTCCAGAAACAACTCCTTCTAACAAAGTAATATTTTTTGCATTATCTAAAGGTCCAAACCTTAAAGCATTCAACAAAGCTATAGGCCTTGCACCCATTGTAAATATGTCTCTTAAAATACCACCCACACCAGTTGCAGCTCCCTGAAAAGGTTCAACAGCAGAAGGATGATTATGACTTTCAATTTTAAAAACAAGTCTTTGACCTTGACCCACATCTACTACACCAGCATTTTCTCCAGGTCCTACAAGAATACGAGGACCTGTAGTTGGAAAGTTTTTTAATAAAAGCCGCGAATTTCGATAACAACAGTGTTCAGACCACATCACACCAAACATTCCCAACTCTGTTCTGTTAGGAGGTCGTTTCAATCTTCGGCAAATTTCTAAGTAGTCTTCTTTTTTTAAACCTTCTTGATCTAATGCACTAACCACGTCATATTCAACTTTAAAGTCCGTTGAATTTATTAATTTTTCAAAATGAATAATTTTAGAACTAGACATTAATCAAATCCAGGGGTCCATGTTTTTTCCATTAGAAAAATTACTTTCTCTATTGCTTGAAGGCATTCTATTAAAACTCTGAGGATTATATTCATCTTCATCGTCTATCCAATCATCATTGAAATTTTCAGACACAGAAGAATCTAGTTTATCAAAAGAATTTATATCATTTTCATTAATTTGTTCTTCAAACCAACCCTCTAAACGATGAGAAGCTTTACCAGTGATATCCTGAAATTGTGTTCTCCATTTTCTACTTTTATTAAGTAATTCTTCTTTTATACTTGCTTTATAAATTGGTAAATCCTCAAGATTATTTAAATCAGAAGAAATAGAACCAGGTTGTTGATCTAATATATGAGAAATTTCTAAACGCCATCGACTGCTTCCAGGTATTGATGGATTTGAGCGGCTAACCAAATAATATAATATTTTTCCTTTCTTAGGTTCAAAAACAAAATCAGCTATCAAACCTATTTTGTCACCATCATTATTAAAAATATCTGCATGCATTAAAGTTGGAAAACGATCTAAAGTTTGTTGATCGGATAAAGATGGTTGACCTTTTACATATACTTCATGCTCACTAACAGCTATTAATTGATCAAGCCTCCAGACTTCTCTTGTAATTTTAAAATTAGAAGGGCTACTTATCCATCCTAATAAGCGATGGAAAGATGGATACATCCAAGGAAAAATACCAGGACCATGATCAATACCTTGATCGCAACGAACACGATGATGTATTAAATCACTAAATAAAAATTTACTAGGTATTTTCAATGTTAATTTCTTATTTGTATGGGCATTACTAAATATATAAAATTAAAATCATCATCTACAGGAGAAAAAACAGCAGGTGTCGTAGGTGAATTACAACTTAATTGAACACTCATTGTATCTATTACTTTTAAACCTTCTAATAAATATCTTACATTAAATGCAATTTGAAAAGAATCAGAATTCATAATTACTGATAATGATTCTGAACCACTTCCTATATCTTGAGCTTCAGTAGTAATTTTAACTATATTAGATTCTTTGTCAGCAATCATTTTTATGACATTATTATGTTGATCAGCTAAAACAGCAATTCTTTCAAGAGAAGAAATTAATTCTTTTCTATCAAATTTCAACTTTTTAGAAAAAGACTCAGGTATTAATTGTGCATAGTTAGGATAAGAACCATCTAAAGTTCTAATCGTAATTATTTGATCAGAAGCTATAAAAACCACTTGACCTTTATCTATAAAAAAGTTAACTGGTTCATTCCTCGCAAAGTTGCTTAAAAATTTTTCAACTTCTTTTAAAGACTTTGACGGAAGTGTAATTGAAAATTTTTCAAATGAATCAATATTATTTTTATCATCATTTTTGTCATATAAAATATCATTTAAATTTAAAACGGCTAATCTATGTCCATCAGTGGCAGCAGATTCTACTCCTTGTCCATTAAAAGTAAGATTAACACCTGTTAATAATTGCTTAGCTTCATCAGTACTACTTGCAAATAACGTTGATTTAATAGCATTAGATAAAAAAGTTGAATTCAATTTAAGTGATGTTCCTGTTTCAACAAGAGGTAAGTCAGGAAAGTCATCAGCGATCATTCCACGCATTTGATAGCTACCACTCTTACTAATGAGTTCTACTTGTTGACTATCTTCATCAAGATTTAAACAAAGAGGTGAATCGTTTGATAATTTTGAAACAATTTCTCCAAATAATTTTGCCGGTAGTGTGATCTGACCACTTTTTTCAACTGAAGCATGCAAAGAAATTTGAATTCCCAGACTTAAATCAAACCCTGTAAGACAAAGTTTTCCTGTACTAGCATCGGCAGTCAATAAAACATTGGCTAACACAGGATGAGTTGGTCTAGCTGATACAGCTCTGCTCACAAGCTGTAATGCAATATTCAACTCAGATTGAGAACAATTTAATTTCATCCAGTTATTTCAAAGAATTACTTTGACTTAAGACTTTCATAGCTATTTCAGTATGGCAATACCTTTAAAAGAAACGAAATTTTTCTTGTTCTAACTCTATTCTTCTTTTCTTATAAAGAAATTGAATTAGTAGTAGTAGTCTTTGTGGATTTTGTGGATAATCAAAATAACCTAGTCATTGCATGATTTATTTATTTATTTATACGAGGAAAACTTAATTTGAAAGTGGAGAAATTTGCTTTTGTCCACAGTTAGTTGACTCTGTGGAAAACATTTTTTTATTTATGTTTGATTTTTTATCTTTTTTCCACATATAAATGATTAGCTTAAGAAGTGAATTCCTCAGACACTTCTTAGATTGTTTTTTTATTTATCTTCAAAAGCCCATCGTTTTTGCGATTGAATTTATTTCAGGATCTAAACCTGAATGAAATATTGAATCATTGTTGTTGAGAGCACATTCAGGATCTTTTAATCCATTACCAGTTAAGACACAAACAATAGTGCTATTTTTAGGTACTTCATTTTTTAATTTTAGAAGACCTGCTACTGAAGAAGCACTTGCAGGTTCACAAAAAATACCCTCTTCTTTTCCAAGTATCTTGTAAGCATTAATTATTTCTGAATCAGTTACTGATGAAAACTTACCATTGCTAGATTCTTTTGCTAATAGGGCTTTTTCTTTATTTACTGGGTTACCTATTCTAATTGCAGTTGCGATTGTTTCAGGATTCTCAACAGTTTCACCAAGTACTAATGGTGCAGATCCACTTGCCTGAAAACCCATCATTTTAGGAAGTTGTTTAGATTTATTAGCTGAAAAATATTCTTGAAAACCCATCCAATATGCACTTATATTCCCAGCATTTCCCATTGGTATACATAACCAATCAGGAGCATTTCCAAGATTTTCTATTATTTCAAAAGCAGCCGTCTTCTGTCCTTCTAATCTGAATGGATTAACTGAATTTACTAAAGTTATTGGATATTTTTCTGATAATTCTCTAACTATATCTAGCGCTTTATCAAAGTTTCCTTTAATAGCAAGAATCTCTGCTCCATACACTAATGCTTGAGCAAGTTTACCTTGAGCAACAAATCCGTCTGGGATGATTACAAATGCTTTCATGCCTCCTTTTCTTGCATAAGCAGCAGCAGAAGCAGATGTATTACCTGTGCTTGCGCAAATTACTGCTTCACATCCAGATTCTTTAGCTTTGCTTAAAGCCATTGTCATTCCTCTATCTTTAAAAGAACCTGTTGGATTTAAACCGTCATATTTGACATAAACTTGTACTCCGTTTCCAATACGATCAGATATTGATTTAACTGGTAAAAGAGGAGTGGCTCCTTCATATAGTGATATTACTGGTGTTTTTTCTGTGACTGGTAACCATGGTCTATAGGCATCAATAAGACCAGCCCAATTATTTTTTTTTGGAGCTGTATTGAGAAATTGTTTTAACTTTTTTGAGAATGCCACTTGTTCAGCAAGTAGTTTTAAATAATCTAAGTGCTAGAGCTTCCATCTTTCAGTTTTTTTAAAGGTGAGTTTGAATAGAACTTAATTAAATCGGTTAAAGACTCGATTTTTTTTAGTGTTGTATTTAAAGCCTTTAAATTTAAAGCGATATTTGTAGTTGGATAAGCTTTGAAAAAATCTATTAAGTTGATTTTTTCATTGTTTTTATATGAACTTATTATAATTGCTGATCGTATTGCCTTAATTTGTAATTCTTTTTCTATTATTTTATTAGGATGAATTATTTTGGCTATTCTACTTAATAACACTTCTCCAATCTTACTATTCAATAATTTACTACTTACAATTAAAGGAACTTCAATTTTTAATGTTAGAGCTTCTAATAATTGTTTATTATTTTGATTAGTAATATACATTAGTTTTTTTAATTTATGACTAGGTATTTTGGTCTTTTCAAAATCACTTAATTCTTTCACTAAAATTGTTCTATTGAAAGTTCCTCTATATAGATATATTTTTTCAGCTGCTTTTGTTTTAGGATGAATAATTAAAAATAAAAATAATAAAAAGCATCTTGTTATTTTATTCTTTAATGTCATTTATTGCTTCACTCCTGCAGCAACTTTTACTAATCTTACAAGTCCTTTTTCAGATGTTTTTTTGATAACGTTCATTCCCATTTTGAAAGTATCTGGCTCTTTAAGAATTCTAGGAACTTTTTTAAATATTATATTTCTTTTAAAACCAGGAATTCTTCTTGTAAGAGTGAATAATTTTTTTATAGCTTTAAAATTTAAACTTGGATTTTTATCTTGATAAGATTTTTCAATTGTAGAGGAACGTAGCTTTATAGGTAGTTTTTTATTCATATTCATTAATGCTTGCCAACCTATTAAATCTATTTTTATTGCAATTGCTTCTGTTAATTCATTTCTAAGAATATTGCCATTTTGTGAGAATAAATAATTTATTACTTGATCTATAAGTTTTTCTATATCTAATTCCTTTTGCTTGCTTGCACTTCCAATAAGATCATCTAGTTTTTCCCATTTTAATATGTTTTTGTCAAAAAGCATTTCCTTTAAACTACTTCTTAGACTTGGATCTTCATCTTCCATTAATCTTCTTGCAAAATATGGATAAGCTGCGCCCAGTATTTTAAAATTTGGATCGACGCTTAATGCAATTCCTTCTAAAGTTATCAATGATCTTATAATTAACGCATAGTAAGGAGGCAGTCTAAATGGAAATTTATACATGATTCCTGACATATCATCAGTTACAGCCTTGAAATCCATTTTGTTAACTCCTACTTCTAATGCTTTTGTAAATACTTCCTCAAAGGCAGGAACAATTGGTTCTAAATCAATATCATCAGAGATGAATCCTAATTGAACAAAATCGTTAGATAGTTTATCAAATTTCTTATTTACTAGATGAACCACTGCTTGTATTAAACCTGTTCTAGATTCTTGACTAACATAACTCATCATTCCAAAGTCTAGATAGCATAATCGTCCGTCTTTCATTGCTAAAATATTACCTGGATGAGGATCTGCGTGAAAGAAGCCATGTTCTATTAATTGTTGAAGACTGCAATTGACTCCTATTTCTATCATTCTATTTGGATTAATACCTAATTTTTTGACTTCAACAATGTTCGTAAGCTTTATCCCATCTATCCATTCCATTGTTAGAACTCTTCGACTGGTTTCATTTCTGTAAATGCTGGGAACAGCTATCTTAGGATTGTTCTCGTGAAGCTTTTTAAATTTTTCTGCATTATTTGCTTCATTTAAGTAGTCCATTTCTTCAAATACTCTTCTTCCTAGTTCATCAATTAGAGCTACTAAATCACTTCTTATTATACCAATATTATTTTTAAACCATATAGCAATATTTCTCACTATATATAAATCTAAGGTTATTTGCTCTCTTAAACCAGGTCTTTGAACTTTTACTGCTACTTTTTTTCCATTTTTTAATATTGCTTTGTGCACTTGTCCTAAAGATGCAGCAGAAATAGGTTCTTTATCTATGTGTTGAAAGATATCGTCTATACGACTTTCTAAATCTTCTTCAATACAATCCATAGCAAGTTTACTGTCAAAGCCTGGTAATTGATCTTGTAGTTGGGCAAGCTCTTCTAAAACGATTTGTGGAATAATGTCTGGCCTTGTAGAAAGTGCTTGCCCTGCTTTTATGAATGCAGGCCCAAGATCTACAAGTAAATTTGTAAATTCTTTTGCTCTTGTTACTTTTATCTCTTGTTTTGTTATTGATCCATTTATTTTGTCCCATCCGATGCCAATTAAAAATAAACCTATTGGCCAAAGAGTTTGCCAAAGTCTTTTAAGTAGACGAATTGGATTTTTTTTGTAAATTGAAGCAATAGCTTCTGGGTCATATTCAAGCAGCCCTGAAGCTTCAATGAAATCGCTTAATTCTTGTGCCATCACATTATGGCGATGTTCTACATCCCTTCTAATTCATTCTGGGTCTTGCTTGTGTCTTTTTGGTTAATTTGAAGTTATGCTAATTAGCCTTCGATTAGAAAACATAGCTCTATTTGGGAGTCAAGAAATTGAATTTGATAACGGTTTTACTGTTTTTACAGGTCAAACTGGAACGGGTAAATCAATTTTTATCAATGCTATTAATATTCTTCTTTCTCCTACACAAAAATCTTCTGATAAGAAAATTATAAAAAGTGGTTCTTCTTTCTCATCAATAGAAGGTGTTTTTTCCATACTGCCTTCCATCAAAAATTGGTTATTTAATCAAGAAATTGACATAGATGATGATTTAATAGTTACAAGAGAATGGCGATTAAAAGATAATAAGTATAAGTCTAGATTTAGGGTGAATGGTTCAATTGTTAATCGAGAACAAATAGCAAGTTTAAGATGTTTATTATTAGATTTTACGTTACAAGGAGATGCATATTTATTACGAGATTCTCATCGTCAAATTGATTTGTTAGATTCCTTAGCTTCCAAAGAAATTAAACAAATTATTTCTAATGTAAAAGATGCTTGGATAGTTTGGAATAATTCATTTATAGAATTAAATAATTATCAGGAGAAGATAGATAATTTCAAAATTGAATTTAAAGAAATGAAATATATTCTTGATGATTTAGAAAAATTAAAATTATCTGACCCTCTTGAAGATATTAACCTTGAAAAAGAACAGAATAGATTGTCTAATCTTTTCAGACTTCAGGAGGGAGTCAATTCTATTATGTATAGATTAAATGAAGGTTTAGATGAGCACCCTTCTCTTTTAGACCATATAAGTTTTTGTGTAAATGAATTAAAAACTATTTCAAAATTAGATTCTTCTCTTGAATCAATTTTGGAAATGATATTAAAATTAAATAGTAGTTTTGATGATTTTGTTTTTCTATTAAAAGAATATCAATCTACTTTAGATATCGATCCATCTTATTTAAATGATTTACAATATCGTCTTTCTTTACTTAAAATTTCTCAAAGAAAATACCAACGGAATTTACCTGAACTTATTAAATATCAAGAGCAATTAAAAAATGATTTATTAATAAATCAAAATCTTGATAATTTGGAAAATTTAGTTACTTTAGAAAAAGATTCTATGACTGTTAGAGATAATTTTAATTCTCAATTATCTAACGCACGAAAACATGTTGCTTCTCAATTTGAAAGTAAATTAATTAAATATTTAGATGAATTAGGAATGCCTAATGTTCGTTTTAAGGTATCTTTTGAGACATGCGAACCAACCTCTAAGGGAATAGATAAAGTAGAGTTTATGTTTTCCGCGAATCCAGGTCTTGCTCTGGCGCCACTCGCCGAGATTGCATCTGGAGGTGAAAAATCACGAGTATTGCTTGCCATTAAATCAATTTTTTCTACTGTCGATGGAACGAATCTTTTAGTTTTTGATGAAATTGATTCCGGAGTTAGTGGCTCGACCAGTGCTTGTATTGCTAAATTGCTTAATAAACTTTCAAGATATCGACAAGTTTTTTGTGTGACTCATCAACCATTAATTGCTGCAAATGCAGACAATCATTTTTCATTTACAAAGACCGTTGAAAGCGATAAAACTAGTTCCTACCTAAAGAAATTAGATAAAATAGAAGACCGTAAACTGGAATTAGCTTCTTTAGCAGGAGGTGAATTAATAGAGGCTATGGCTTATGCGGCGAGCTTGCTGGAACATAAAGCCGCATGATGTGCCTCTTTTTATATACAATTAGAGATTAAAATTTCCTCCCTTATGGGAAGTTCAGACGCCA
>QBWF01000021.1 GCA_003283665.1 Prochlorococcus sp. AG-315-I14
TTAGTTACATCAATGCTGAAGATTGGAGAAGAAACAGGTAAATTAAGTTTCATGGCAGAGAATTTGGCAACTTTCTATAAAAGAGAGCTTGAGACTGCAGTCTCTTCACTAACAAAAGCAATGGAGCCTATGGTTATCATTGTTGTTGCAGGAATAGTTGGTACGATTGTTATTGCTTTGTATTTACCAATGTTCAAACTGATTTCAGTTATGGGTTAATTACTTTAAAAGTCAGGCATTTCAAAAGCAGATTCTGGTTGATCTTTCTCCATAGCTTTCTTATCTTTACTATTTGAACCAATCTCCTTATTATTAATTATTTCACTTTTATTTTTATCTATAGCTAAATTTTCTACATTATTAATTTCTTTATTACTATTTTCTGGGTCTTCATTAAAAGTAAAGGTACTTGAATCGACCTTTTCTAAATCCTCCATAGAAGTTGCATTATTTTTCTCTGTCGTATCTATAACAGGCCACAATGATGGATTATCACTGTCTTCAACTAATAAAGGTTCTTTTTCTATACCTATACTTGATTGATTTTCGTCAACTAAATTGATTTCTTTATTACTATTTTCTGGGTCTTCATTAAAAGTAAAGGTACTTGAATCGACCTTTTCTAAATCCTCCATAGAAGTTGCATTTTCGGATTCTTTCAGATTTATAGCAGGCCACAATGATGGATTATCACTGTCTTCAACTATAGAAATTTCTTCATCACCAAGAATATTATCTTCAAACTTATCCAACTCCTTTGATTCAACCAGACTCAATCCAAGACCAACTATTCTATTGAGACTCTGCAAAATAATAGGTGCTGTGAAATTAATATCACCAACATTATTCGGAGACAAAGGTCTTAAAATATTTGTCTTGATATCCAACATCTCTTGGAAAATCTTTTCAATACCTGGATGACTACTATTTAATCCTGATAGTAAGATTTCAGTAAGATTTAGTTTTTTGAATTTACTCTGAAATTTTTTCAACTCTCTTTTTATCTCTGAGATTAATACCCTTAAATCTAATTCAGTTATTGTCAGATAATCTTCATTGTTAATAGTTTTATCTTCCAATGATTCATTGTCTTCTATATTTTCTGGAGGTGAAAAATCTCTTATGGCAGCGAGAGTTAAAACTTCAAGAGGAGCAATTTTACTGAAAATATAAAAATGAGTGCATTCAGTATTTAATTCAAGAATTAAAAGTGTTTGAGTAGAATCTAAAATGCTTAATCTATCAATTGCCAGCCTTTCTAAAGAGCTAAATGCACTTTCTATAGATTGAATTTCAAGTTCTGCTTCTGAGCATGTTTCGACAAGGTTGTCAATCAGCTTACTTGGAACACTATTTAAAAAATATGCTTTTGTACGCTGAGATTGACTATGCCGAATAGATTTAATTGGAATAAGATCAAAATCTGTTTGATTTAAAGGAATTGGAAATTGAAATTGGGAAGAAGGACTACTAAGATAATTAATAGCTTGCTCATGATCTAAATTATCAGGCAAAAAGATTATTTTAGACAATGCCGACTGAGAGGGAAGAGTAATTGCAACTCTATGAGCATTTATTTTTTCTTCTTCAATAATCTGAGTAAGAAAAGAAGACATCATTTTTGGATCGACTGGAACTCCTCTTTCTAAAGCATTCTCTTCCATAGATAGACGATTGAATTTTGAAAAAATAACCTGATCGTTGACAACCCTTGCTTCTGCATATGTTATTGAGTCCTCGCCAAATTCAATTAAAAACAATCTTTTCGAAATTTTACGTCTAAGTCGTGCTAAAAATTTTGTGATACTAGATATGTCTAAGCCAGATATTTCTAAGCCAAAAAATGTTTCACTTGCAGAGGGAGTTTGTACCAT
Organism: Prochlorococcus sp. AG-315-I14; assembly: GCA_003283665.1. Next base: position 1,875 of record QBWF01000021.1, read on the forward strand.
CTTTATTTAGCAAAAAGGATCAGGCCTACAGAACATTTTCCTAACAGGCAAAGTATTAATAGAAACAGCATTTGGTAGTGCTATCAAAAAGTAAATACCGGGTTGAGCAGTTATGTTAATGCCCTTAGACTTCGATACTAAATCTTGCAAAGTACTTTCATAAATAGAAGTAGATTTCAAACAAATTGCATAGCCTGCATTAGAAGGTTTCCAACTTTCTCCAGGAATAGGCTCTTGGCTGAGCGGCAAAGACCATTCAATAACTGGCGAGTAACTGCACCCTGCAGGTAAACTTCCAGAAGTTAATTGTTTGATATTATTAATTTCACTTAATGAAACTGCTGGTTGGGACAAGATCTCAGAGTATTTATCCAATGTTAAATATAACTTGTGATGCTCAATAATAAGTCCGTTAGAATTTTTCACATTAGAAATTTCTTCACCACTAAATCGTGAAGAAATCCCAACAAACCCACTATAAATAGTTAAAAATATACTGAGTAACATTACAGAAATAATCATCTCTACCAATGACATTCCTTTTTCATCTTTCAGATTTTTAAAGATAAGAAAAGATAATAATTGAGATTTAGAGAAATTTAATATCATAATTTTTGAGGAAGACTTTCAATATCAGTCATAAGTTTATTGATATTCTCTTCAGTATTTAAACCGGCTGAATTTAAAATATCCAACTCATATTTAGTTAAAGAATATTTTCCTGCATTACGAAAAGACTTCTCAACTGCTTCAATAGACAAAAGGAATGAAGACATCGCAAATGCAGAAATTAAAAGTCCAACTAGTGCATCTGCCATTAAAATCAAATCTGCTCAAAAGAACATTCTGGCTGAATACTTATTATACATGAATGAAAGTAATAGCTATTTGACTCTATGGAACTTGGAGTGATAATAACTCTATGAGAGCTATTACTTAAAGCACAACCATTTTGGAATCTAATATGGTTACTGGACAATGTAAATGATGAGTTATAACTAGATAAATCTGAATATTTAGATAAAATAGAATAGTTTGAATCAAGTTGATCAGTTATTCCATTTTTGATATTTACACAAATATTAGATCCTTCTCCTAATGAATTACCTTTAATATCATTTAAAAGCTGAAGAAATCTCTTATCATACTGTCGTTTATGAAGAAGCTTTTCAGTATCAATAGTTTTAGGCTTATTTACCGAACTCTGTTTAGAAATAGTAGTAGAAATCTCAAATATTTGAACAACAGTAGTAAACATTGCAAATCCTAACCCAACATAGAAAAACAACATTGAATTAATCTACGATAATAATAAATATTAATTCTATTAAAATTTTATTTAACATTAGAATAAGTTGACAAGTCAAATTCCATTTTAAGATTCATTGATTGCGAAAAAGTCTTTTTACGTCGATCTCTAATAACTGACTCTAGTTCTATAGAGTCAGTTATAGAAATTGTCTGTAATAGTTCTAATTCTTTTAGGAAATTTAAAATACTCATATAATTACCGCTTACAGTAATTCGAAATGAATGTTTCTCAATGGCTTGTATTAGGAATGGATCATTACGAGTCTCCTGAATAGTAGGTTGTGCATTAAAAGAATCATTCTTTGTCAATAAACGTTTTTCAATTGGCTTGGCTTTTATATCAATAATTTTTAGACCATATTTCAGACTAATAGTATTAATCTCTGATAGTAGTGTCTTTAGCTCATTTGGATCAGAGATTAATTGAATAAGTCTTTGTTGTTGTTTATTTGCTTTATTTCTAGTATAAGAGAGCTCTTTTATATAATTCTTATAAATTGGTATAAGTAAGATTTTGTTTTTAAGGACTTCTATTTGAGATTTCTCTTCAGATACGCGATAATTCAAAGGTATCACAATTGTAGAAATTAATAATCCTGATACAAAAACACCTAAGAAAACAGGTATGAATATTAAGGCATTCTCAGGTGTTATAAATTTTCTTTTCTTTTTTATTTTTGAAGCTATTAAATTAGTCATTTAATTAATCCCTCCTCCTTTAATAGCTGAACCCTTTTGAAGAGACCAAATGAGCCAAGCCTCTCATAATTTGCCAATAAAACATCCGAATCTTGGTTTTTTAATTTTGTTTCCAAAGTGAAATTTAAAACATTTAATTTTCGTTGTTTTTGCTCTAAAGCATTAAAAGTATTATTTATTTCTTCACTAGAATTCCATGCTCTAGATAAAAAGGTTGATTTCTTTTTAGTTAAGAATGAATTTGATATCTGAAGATTGAGTGAATTTATTGAATCCAATGCATAAGGTTGAATAGCTATTCCTTGCAAAGTTAAATCATTTTTATTGACCTTTATTTTCTTTAGTTGTATGGTTGATGGTAATATTTCTTGAATTTCCAACAGCAAGGCTGAACCAGATTTGACTCCTATAATTCCCTGAGAAATCTGTTTATTTGTTATGTAAATTGTATCAACTTGCCTTAAAAGCTTATTGTAGTTTTTCTTCAATTCATTATATTCCTTTACTTCAACACTTAATTTCTCTTTTAAACTTATTTTTTTGTATGTATGAATACCCATCAATATGCATGAAGCTATTCCTAAGCCTGCAATAGAAAATCCCGCAAAAATACCTTTCAGCCTAAGCTTCTTTAAATAAGTATTTGTAACCTTCTTGCTTTCAGATTTATCTCTGCGTGTTCTAAGAAGATCGAGTCTTGGGCGTTCTAATTTATCCAAGTCAATGAATATTTCTATTATTCTATACTATATATTTCAAATAGGTGAAAATTTAACTTATTGTATTACAAATGACTCACTTTCAACGTCATCATAAAACATCTAATCCTTTGAATTATTTATCAATATTTCTGATTCTTTAACTGATGGAACATAACCAATACCAGACGTATTAGTGACTGTATCGTCGATTATTTTAGGCGTCACCATAATAACCAATTCACTTTTTCTCTTGCCACCATTAGTTGATCTAAATACTCTCCCTAGGATAGGCAAGTCTCCAAGAATGGGAACTTTCGATATTCTCTCGCTGTCTAAATCAGAAACGACCCCAGTCAGAATTAAAGTTTGAGAATCACGTACTCTTAGATTTCCAGTATCCAATCTTCTAACACTTAAAATATTAACTGGACCACAATTTGGGATATTAATCAATTCTGAAACTGACGTTAGTTTCGGACTCAATGAGAAAGTGACGTATCCATTGTCATCAATTTTATTAACTCGTGCCCCAAAAGTAAGTCCTGCTGTAGAAAAGGTTGCTTCACATGTTGAGGACCCCTCATCTTTTCCGGATTTAACGTTATAACCTGTAATGACGTTTGTGCCTAATGTAAGGAATGATTCATTTGCAAACGGTCTTCCAATACTTGCTTGCCCTTTATCAGCTCCACCCTGAGCAAGAACCTCTTGACCTCCCGAAATCTTTTCAGAACTTTCACTTAAAATTAATGTTGGATTAGCAAGTACTTTGGTAGACGTTGATTTGATCTTTGCTACTAAATAATTATATATTTCATTAGCTGGATATGATAAACCGGGATTAGGTAAAGCTGGCAAAGCCCCATTAACCGATGGTGGCAAGAAGTTCCCAAAAGCAGTATTTAATTCACCATTTGCATTTACAAGAAAAGTACTTCCTGTTCTGAAAGCAAAATCATTTTCCAATGTTTCGGCGTCTGTTATCTCTACATCAAGTATTTTGACTGAAAGAGCTACTTGTCTTTGACGCAGATCTAGTTGCTTTAAATACTTTTCTGCTATTTCTATTAATTCTGAAGATCCCACTAAAGTAATAGTCTGAAGTCGAGTATCTGTAGTTCCAATCAGGCCTCTTAATGGTCCACTTGAAGCAGAATAGTTTTCTATATATTTATAGAGATTACCACTACTTGATGATGAACTATTAGCAGTTGTAGATACAGACATTGTATCTACTTTTGTAATGGAAGCTCCTAAACTTGCCAAATAATCTGCTGCAGATGTAGCTGAAGATTGATTTAATCTATATACTTTAGATAATTGAGGAGCGAAACTTTTACCTAAAACATTTCTACCTACAATTATAAGATTATCACTTCTTTTTGCTTGTAATCCAGAAGCTAATAATATACTATTAAAAGCTATCGAATAATCCTCATCAATAAAAGAGAGTGTAACTTTAGGACCAATATCAAAACTCTTTGAATTATTTCCTGATGATGTATCTGAAGTCTTATTAGTTGTCATATCATTAGCCAGTACAAATCCATATTCACCCATTTTTGCCAGTTTCAATAAGGCCTCTCTTGCTGGTGCATTATTTAAAGTTAAAGAAATATTGGGACCATTCAATTTTATAAACCCTCGATTCTGAAGGATCACAGAACCAACAGCTATATCTCCAAGAGGAGGAGCAACAGCTTTTTGAATATTATTATCATAAGATTTGAACTTTGTTAAGTTACTGTCAAAAGGATTATTTCTATTTCTTCTTTTTACAGCCCTTAAGAAGATCTCAAGTTTATCATTATTTTTATTTTCCAGAATTGGTTCCTTTATGTTATATTTATTATTTTTCTTAATTGTAATCAAATAAGTTTTATTATCAATTTTCTCTAATTGCATACTAGAAAGATATTTTGAATTGTAATTAGAACTTGCTAATTCTATATCCTTAGGTGAACTTAGATTTAATCTAATCTGCCATCCATTTTTTACTCTTATAATTTTAGAGTTATATACTGCACTCAGATTTGGTAATTCAATCCTTAAAAGGTTTTTTGACTCATTAAATTTTAATGGAATAATCTTATCATTTGAATCAACAGACTCAATACTAGATTCAGAGATACTATTATTGATTAAGTCAACATTCTCATTTCTAAACTCTTTTGATTCTTCCGAACTAATTGCACCTTCTTGATGCAAATTATTAATTAATTCACTGTTTTTATTATTAATAAGATCACTAGCCTGATACGGATTATTTACTGAATTGAGTAAATAATTTTTTTTATCTTTTTCAGCTAAAGCTGAGAGAGGGAGAATCAAGATGAATCCTGCCACAAAAGCGTATTTAAATCTCATATGTTTTTTTACTGAATTTATTAGATTACATTTTATCTAATTCTCTATTTGATGCCATAAATAAACCTTTTTTAAATAGAAGTCTACAACTTGAATCTCTTTCACCAATTTGGATAAGAATCCTCATATTTATAATCAATTAATAACTTTGCTTCAGATATTGAAACTAAATCCTTGTGATTAATTGATAATTTATTAAATTCCCAAATTTCATACAAGTCTGGTCTCCGGGACTTGGTTCTAATTTCTCTTTGCTTCTGGCGCCAATTTTTAATTAATTTGTGATTTCCACTCAAAAGGACTTGAGGAACCTTTAAGCCTCTGAATTCAAAGGGTCTTGTGTATTGAGGATGTTCTAGAAGGGGTTCATTATGACTTTCATCTTTTAAGGATTCTGAACTCCCCAATGTTCCAGGCAATAATCGCATGACTCCATTTATTACTGTGATTGCAGGTATTTCTCCACCGGTAAGAACAAAGTCTCCAATAGATACTTCCTCATCAGCTAAAGATCTTATGCGTTCATCAAACCCCTCATAACATCCGCATATCAAAACCAGTTGATCTTCTTTTGACCATCTATAAAAATCAGCCTGTGAGATTTTTTCACCTTGTGGAGTCATCAAAAGTGTCTTTCTATTTTTATGAATAGGAATTTTCTGAAATGCAGAAAAATATGGCTCAGGCTTTAAAACCATTCCCGCACCACCACCATATGGCTCATCATCGACTTTCCGATAATTATCTTTTGTGCAATCACGAGGGTTATGTATATGTAAAGATGCGATATTCTCTACAAATGCTTTTTTAATAAGCCCATGATTAAAAAAACCTGAAAAAGCTTCCGGAAAAAGACTAATAACATCAATTCTATAATTACTCATAAAAATTAATTGCCTTCATAACCAAAATCATTAAGCCTGGAAGATTGACTTCTCCAATTAGGAATAACTTTTACAAATAACTCTAAGTAAACATGCCCGTTAATTAAAGTTTGAATTTGCAACCTTGAGGCTTGACCAATCTTCTTCAACATTATTCCACCTTTACCAATCAAAATTCCTTTCTGACTTTTTTTTTCAACCGCAATAGTTGCAAGAATTCCTGTATTAGATTTCTTAGATTTATCTTTTGAAGGTATATCCTCAACTCTATCAATTGAAACAGCAACACTATGAGGTATTTCTTCTCGAGTATTTCTTAAAACCTGTTCTCTAATAAATTCCGCCATCAAAAATTTCTCAGGATGGTCACAAATCATATCGCTTGGATAAAGCTGAGGCCCTAAAGGTAATTTTGAACTTATCTCGGAAATCAAGTCATTACAACCTTCTCCACTAAGCGCACTGCAACAAAAAATAGGCCAATTAAAATTTTCAAAGAAATCATAATATTCCTTCTTTCTTTCTTTTAATTGAGACAATTCAACAAGATCCCATTTATTCAAAGCAACAAGGACAGGGATTTCAAGGTGTTTTAATAAATTTAGAATATATGCATCACCTTTTCCAGGAGGGTAACAAGATTCAAGAATAACTAATACTGCGTCAACTTCACCAATAGATCTCTTAGCACTTTGAACAAGCCTCTCCCCTAATAAATGATGAGGCTTATGTATTCCAGGAGTATCAACAAAAACTATTTGAGACTTTTCATTTGTAAGTATTGCCTTTAAACGATTTCTAGTTGTTTGAGCTACCGGAGATGTTATTGCTATTTTCTCGCCAATAAATTGATTGAGCAAAGTTGACTTTCCCACATTGGGTCGACCTATCAATGCAATAAATCCTGATCGAAAGCCCTCTGAATTAAAATCAACTAAGGACATATCTTTTTAATGGTTTTATCTATACCCTTACTCTAAAAGTGCAATAAGGCCATGAATGATCCAAAACCAAGTTTTAAGCAGGCTATGAATGTAACAATACTTTGGTGCAATAGTTGGGAAAAAGACGAGCTAAGTGACGAAGTACTAGCAGATCGAATAGGAGAACTTCTAAAAACTATCGAAGGAGCTAGAGGATTCTTCGTGGTTAGTTTGTCAATAGATTGCCCATTAATGGATAGATTGCCTGAACCTCTAATCTTTCAACTAAGAAGTTCAGGTCAAATTGTTGTTGATCTAACAGTTAAAAACCTTGCAATGAGTTCAGCAATGGTTATAGAACATCAAAAGAACAACAATTCACAACAAATGCAATCTGAAAGAATAAGAACTAGATGTATTGAGTTATTAAAACTAATGGATTCAAATAAGGTAAAAAGCCGCTTAGAAATTTTATTAGAAGCAACAAAAGGTAATGGTAAAGATTTGGAATTACTCAACCGATGGGGGTATTCAAATGAACAAAGACAAGCAATTTCTAAAAGTATCTATGAAGTTGCAATGACATAAAAAAGGGGCCATATTTGGCCCCTTTTTTATATTCTAAATATATTAAAAAAATTAATCCCTTCTTCCTCCCCCTTGAAGAGCAATTATCAAGCGAAGAACAAAAACAAATAAATTTATGTAAGTCAAATACATTCCTAAAGCTCCAGCCAAATATTGCTCATCGTTATATCTTCTTGGCATTGTGTAGAAATCTACAAAAGACATTGCAACGAATAAAACCGTTCCAAAGCCAGCAATCATTAATTCAAAAGTACTTCCGCCAAACATTCCTGGAACAAATAAGCCTCCAATAAACTGGAAAACCATTGCAATGATTAAGCCTATCAATCCTAAACCAACCGCTCCCTGTAAAGCTTGACCAACATTATCGCTCATTTTTCTTCCTACTGCAGAAGCAATTACGAAAGTTATTCCCGTTGCAAATACAGCTGTACCAATTGCTCCCATTCCTGCAACTGCAATAGCCAATCCAACAATTCCGCTGAGTGTAAAACCAGTTAACAAACTAAAACCAGTCAAAAGTGGAAGAGCCTTGGTGTTATTGGCATTGTTGGCTGCACTACTAGCCATAAAGAAAAGGACAATTTCAGCAACAAAAGCTACTAAAAACAATGGGCCGAATAAAGGACTATTTGTCACTTGCAAGGAAAGGCCACCAATCACCCCTAATCCAGTCAGGACCATACCTCCACCGACATAAGGCAGAGCTTTGTTGACTACATTTGGGCCGACAAGTGCACTCGACTGAGCATCACGAATAGCCTGTTGAAAATTGCTGC
>QBWF01000022.1 GCA_003283665.1 Prochlorococcus sp. AG-315-I14
CCGCCGTAGCAGTCATAAGAGAAAAATCTTACTTATAACCACCTTACTTTCTCATTGATAAGTTTGGATTATAGCTTTCTTTTTTGAAAGATTTAGGTCTATTGACTTATTTGAGTAAGATATAAAAAAGGCTGATTTATGATGGCAGACTATGGTGAATCCCCGCAATTTTCACATAAATTTTGTGATTTACTTTAGTGAGACTATGTTTTAACCTATATTTTGAGGCTATCTAAGCCGTGAAACTCAGTTATAGAGAAATTGCTTTAGGACTTAGCATTGCGACTGCTGTTGATTTTTTGTAAGTAAAAAAAGAAGTTATCAAGATCAACACCCTGAAGAGGATGTTGATTAATTAGATGATTAGAACCTACGACCTAACGACCTAGTGCTCTTAAAGCCAACTCATGTTCCCTAATGGGCATGTAAATCTCTAGCTAGAGTCCCAAGTTATTGTATGCATGCTTAGACCTCAAAACACTCTACGAGTGCCTGCTGAAACCTTGCATTTATTAAGTATATGAGGGTAAAACTAGTGTAGAAGAGATCCAATTATCTGTATGTCTAAATGGGAACCCTCTGAAGAGCAGCAATCAGGTGAAATTGCTAGAACTTTTGATTTTTTCATTGATGAGCTAAATGAGCTACAGGATGAACTTGTTTGTCCTGATGATTTTATATATGATTTTTTAGAAGTAATTCAAGCACGTTGGTTATCTACAAGTTGTCACGCAAAGGCAAGACAACATCAAAGGGATAATCCTGATGCCTACTAAAAAATCAATCCAGTTGGGAATAAGAGTTTATGAAAGCAGTTAAAGCTTCATGTTTTAAAGTTTGATACTCTATTCGTTAAGGAATTATTAGACGAAATCAAGAGTTTATTGCTTTTGATTTTCTTCTAATGAAGTCATAGCGACTGTATAAGTAGCGATATGCGAAAGGACAACACTTTTATGTGGTTTATTGTCACTTAGATTGCGATTCCAATTGTTCTAATAATTAATGCCTATGAGTATTTAATTTTAAGTAATGAATAAGTTTGAGTTTCTGAAATCAAAGGGTAGACGTTTAAACTAGATTGTTCTTCTAGTTGAATACTCCATAGCTAAGGATGCACGTTATGAGTGCAGTGATGGAGCATTCAGATCAGAGACCTTGGATTCCAGCTATTAACATTGAGAGCAAAAAAGAGATTTAGGGCCTTTAATAGAACTAATCAACCCATTCAGGAGGATGAAAAGACTCTTTGCTTTCTTTCTTGGTCTTCTTTTGTTTCTCAGTTCGGTCGGAGTTCAAGCACAAGAACTTGATTTATCGACCCAAGAAATAGACTTAAATGAAGAGGTGAAAATTGTTGAGGAAATATTTGATTTGCCTGAACCTAAAACAATGACTCAAGAGGAAATTGATGAGCTTTTTGGGGAAGATCCATATCTAGGCCAAACTTCATGGCTTGGTTCAAAGGTAGAAAAAAAGAAATGAAACGCTTATTTCTATTTGCTTTATCAGCTGGTAATTATTAATGCATAAAACACTAATTACATTTGGACTTTTAATCGCTTCGATAGGTTTTTTATATCCCTACTTGCAACAAATTGGTTTAGAGAGATTGCCTGGTGACATAATTCTTAGACGTGAGAACTCAACCCTTTATTTCCCAGTCATTAGTTGTGTTGTTATCAGTTTGCTTCTTACTATCATTTTTAATCTATTCCGATCTTTCTAGTGAACTGGAACTTTTCCTTGTGACTCTTTTGTTTTCATTGAGTTCAGGTAGAGCTCTTGAAGCTCTACCTGAACTCAATGAAGAATTAGTCAGTTAGATGCAGGATGGAGATATGACTGACAGAAATAATGAGCCTGAGTTCCTCAAAGTTAAATCTGGAGATACTGTTCTTATTGATGGGGATCAAATAGCGAAAGTTATTTCAATTGTTGGTGGTGCTAGAGATCCAAAAGCTAACACCCTTTTTCAAGTAGCAAATCTTGATACAGACGAAATTAAATATGTTGATGCGTCTTTAGTGAAGGCGATAGTTAGTGACCAAAATTAGAGGCAATTAATTCTTTGATGATTCCCAACCATCTCCAGAAGGATCATTGGGTGGCTGTTTTACCTCACTATAGTTTGCCAAATTGGGATGATTGACTGTCTCTTAATAAGCCTGAGCTTTTGATCTTGCTGTTTTGAAAGTGTATTAAACACTCCATGTGCATCTAAATAATATCAATTAAGGCAATATGAGTTGAACCCTTGCTTGAAACAATCAAAGAATATTGCTCTTCTAATAATTTAATTCTTCTAAATCAAAGCTATTTCCCTTTGGAATTAGAAGAAGTGATTAATAATCTTGAAATTAGTACTATTCAACTCATGTCAAAGATAGGTAAATTAGATTTCGTTCAACCATTAGTAGCTATTTAGCGGTATACCCAACTAATCAGTAGTAGCAACCGATCTAAGTCGTAGAGACCGAATATGATTCTTCGGTTTACTTACTTTTAGTTTTCAATTCCTCGGGGCAAAGTAGTTATGTACTTCATAAGAGATCTGATGTATTCATCTTTATTCGACACTGTTTTCTCTGACTCTTTCTTTACTCCTCACCGCACTGTGTATGTTGTTTCTGATAGCCAACTAGAAGAGCTTAGACGCAACCAACATCAACAAGAACTTGATAACATTGAGACTTCTCGTAAGCGATTGGAGTCAAACTACCAATCACGTGTAAAAGTTCTTGATGAACGTGAGAGTGAACTTAAAAAGGAGCTTAAAGCGCTTGCACCAGCACCTAAAGAGAAAGTCACTGCCTAATAAGTTTCACCAGGACGTTCTGTAAAACACTGATTTCTTCTATGGCCTCATCCCTCGAACTACGAGGGAGAGGATTTTTTCTATTTGTAGTATTGCCGATAGAATCGTCGCAGAAATTCGGTAGTGGGTTGCTTTCGATAGAAGAATCAGCATTGATGGATTTAATATTTATTGCAATGTCGCTTGCTGTAGAGAATGCAATATTCATGGTCAACTATTTAATCCTTACTTTTCAATGGATGAATAAATCTAATTACTTACTTTTTTTGATAATAGGGTTCCTGTTTTATTCCTTCATGTTTTATAGGGACACCAGTAGTCGCTAATAATTCTTTAGTCTTATCGCTGATCCCAAACGGCATCAAATTGATTAGCAATTATATGCAGATCTGATTTGGGATATGCCTGACATAAAAGAACATAACCTTCTTCTTGTAATTCACTCTTTAGGCCCATTGCATCCATATCGACTGAACCTTCTTTGAGTAAGGCAGCACATGTACAACACATACCTACAAGGCAGGAACTTGGTAATTCCACATTTGCATCTGCAGCTGCCTCTAATACAGTCTGGTCAGACTTGCAATCAAAACTTTGTTGAACTTGGTCAATCTCTATATTTATCTTAAATAAGGAATCAGACACTTTGGCCACGTAGATACCTATTTCCATTATGCCTCATTCCTTACATATTAATAAAACTTTTTATACTGTAAGCGCTTTAGATATTGACAATCAATTAGCAGACAAAGCTACAAGGGCGATTTTGTATTTACTTGAGCGAGTTGATCAACCAATAACTTAGAAAGTTATCCACAGATGCTTTTGGGAATCCTGCTTGAATTCTGAGAGGAAAAGTATTTTCAATAAAAAAGACCCTAGGTATGGTGTCCTGCGGGCCTGGGTGATGGGGATCTTATTTTTAGCCCCATTTCCCGAATAAATCAACCCCTACTAGATATGGTGTCTGTGGAATTTGAAAGTTAGGTTTTTTGATCTAATTAGTTAGCTAAGTTCCCTGTTGTGCATATACTTTTTATTATTACAGGGTGGTGGGGATCAATCACTTAAGACACAAGAGGTTAAGACGAGATTATTTTGTGAGTTTTTTTAGTGAAACCTTAGTTAATAGTGAAAGTTTTTAGAGGTCGTCGAAATCTTAGTTTTATTGCTTTCTATCCGATTTATTTCACTTAACTCAGATATCACATGAAAACATGACATAATGCAGCCCCACAAATTACGAATTTCCTAAATGGACTTTTTACTTATGTTCATTAGTTTTTAAAAATGCTTTTATGTTGAAGGAGGAGACTTACCCTTTTTCTACTTTCTATATCTAATGGAAGATCAAATCAAAGAAGCTGGAAACGTAAAATCAATCTCTAGCTGGTTAGGAATGAAGCATTTGAAAAAATGGTTAAAAGAGGGATTAATTTTTTGTTTTTTTTCTCTTCTAGTACTTTTATCAAGTTCTAATAAGATTTTTGCCGAGGAAACTAACTGGACTGAAGTCGCTAATACAACTAACGAAATACAATTTATAGATACTAAATCAATAAAATACAATAATAGAGGTATTCTTTCAGTTTTAACTAAATATTCTGAGATCAACCCAGATGACCAGGCTAATATGAATACAAATATATATTTAATGGCAATTGATTGTGACAATAGATTGTTTAGTAAACTTCCTGTTAATGGCGAGCTAAATCAAGTAAGAGAATGGAAAACCCCCATTAATGATAAATTGATTAAAAAGACAATTATTAATAGTTGCTCTTATTAATTTTTCCTATGTCTTTCCTTATGTTTTGTATAGCTTTTACCTTTTTCTTTTGTAGGCCTTTCTAAAATATTTCAGGATTTATTTATGAGCAGAGATAGTAAAGTCCGACCAGAGGATGAGTTCGGTAAATTAGATATGAGCTCTGAGCTAGATAAGATTTATCTAGATAAAAGCGAAAATTTAGTTGAACGCTTAATGAAAAGATATGCAACAGATATTCAAGGTATTGATTATCAAATAAAGAGGGATATGGACTTTTGGCTAAAGCATCGACCATCTCGTTGGTTATCTTTCCTACCGAAAAGATATAAGAAGAGTATTCTGCGATTAATTTATAATGATACTGTTAAGAAACTTGTCTTTTATACAGCTCTTCTTTTTTGCTTGATATTTCTTGGATTTCTGCCAACCTTGAAACTTTTTTTCTGGTATCTTTTTAAAATCTGGCTAATATTTATTCTTATTCCATTAACATATTGGGTATTAGCTATAGCTGCAGTCTATGTCAGAATAATTGTTATTACCTTGATTGAATTTATATTGGCTATTCTTGACAAATTAATTGGTCACCGGTTTTAGTCATAATCCATACCCAATATTCTGAAAGTATTAGAAATTAGGTTATGATCCTAAGCTATATTTTTCATCTAGACCGATAACATCTATATCAATTGATTTTTGTATCTCGAGTTTCTAATACAAAGATGATGAGCATCGGTGCTTGTGATAAGCAAACCTACACAATTACTATTCTCTACTTATTTTGGAGTCCTATTAATTGCCCCCACTATTTATCTGTATTCATCTATCATTGTTTTAATTTGTGCGTCTTCGTCCTTCTGAAGCAAAAGATTTAAAACTTCCTGGTAGTGAAGGCATCACCTTCTACAAAAATTTTCTTTCTATTTATACCTGCTGGTAAAGCGAAAATGAGTCCAACAGCAAGGAAAATAATTAAATCCAAAGGGAATCTTCCTATTCCCAAAGCTATAGCAAAAGTCATAATTTCTTGAAGTAACGAAAGGTAATTTATTCCTAATGCTCTTGGATAATCTTTAATTTATTAAAAATTAGTAATTAATAAATCGTAAGACCAATCACTTTTGGAGCACTAGGTAGCAGATTCGAAGCCTGAAGTTCAGGCTGTGGCTAAAGAAATCTCAAGTTCAGAAGGAATCTTTTTTTTTTATTTGCTTTTCGTATTCACAATTGTTTAAGTGCTTTTCTGAACTTTCTTCAAAAATAGTTTGACTTAATAAAGACTGATTTGTTCCGAGATTAATCGATTATCAACTTTCTCTATTCTGTTCTATTTCTAAGAAAAAACTTTTGTGTAAGGACTTTGGCCATTCATTAGTGATGTGTAATTTGCTAGCAGATTCTAATTAATGCGTAAGGCCAAATCCTGGCCTCTTAAACCATTAATAAATTCCTGAAATTCTTTTGCAGTAATTTCTTTTATTTCCTAAATAGATTAGATAGGAAAATTAGGCAAAACTGCTTTGCTTAGATATTGAAAATCGCTTTATCTTTGTTTGTTTCTGTTCTCTAATCCCAATCACCTATATTTTTGCAAAAGTCTTGTTCAACCCTTTGAAGAAGTATCAGCTTTAAATTCATGATGAAGGATCCAACAATTGGAGGCTATCTGAAAATATAAGTCAAGATCATTACATATCCAGTACAGACTGGATTTATTAAGATGTTATTTCTTGAGACTCTTCTAAATAATGGTTTAATCATTTCTTTGAATTCCCATATTATTGTTTGTTCTATCTTTTTCTATTTCATCTTTGATTTTTTTGTAATAAGCCAATTCTTCAGGATCTTCCGAACCAACCCCATATTCCATAGTTGCTGCAATATAAATCTTATGTTGTCTATGAGGACTAAGAGTCATTATTTTTTTATAGATCCAAAATAGATTTTGCGTCGAGTTGAAGTTGTAACTCCATTCTTCTCTTTTCGAGTCTTTTTTCATTGCTAATAACTCGAATGCCAACCCATGCAAGACCTAAACCTATAAATGCTGGTATTCCAATACTTGTAGCTTTTGTGATGATTCTCATTGGATTCTGGAGAATAGTAGGAGTTGATTCATAGTTTCTATATGAACCATTAATTAGAAGGTCTTTTAAGCTTTCCATTATGAAGGCATCTTTGATGTTGTTGTAATGTAATTTCTCCATATTGTTAGAAAGCATAGTGAAATTCTTATTTTCAATTTTCTCTTTGTAGTTACTTCCCTGCCCTTTAGCACTATCTTCAGTCGCAAAAGATATCCGAATCCTCTTGTCTAGATCTTAATCTCAATTAATAATGAATTCACTTCTGTACAAAATGTGTGAAGAAATATTTTTTTGGACTGGGCACTAGCTCTTAAGAATTATTGAATTTGAGTAAGATAATTCAGTACATACTTAATATTTGTGGCAGTGTAATTGAACACCTGCTAGAAACAATACCAACCAATACATTTTAGGTTTAATCACATGATCAATGAGAACCTTGTAGAGATCCTTCTCGCTGCGATTCTTGTTTCAAGTACCTATGACAAGTCTCAGCCTGTCATCAAATGGGGTGGAATCGTAATAGCCGTTGCTGGAGTGGCTTCAGCTCTATTTGGTTAGAGATTTCAATCTATCAGTTGATTTGGTGTAATTTTCTAATATCAACAATAGAGCCATTGGCTGCAAAATATTTGCAGCTTTTTTATTGAGAATCAAAATATTTTATTCACCGGGAGCATTGGGATCACTTTGTAGCAGGTTCGGATCCTGTCGCGTCCATTGAGTTTATGCCTACCTCAACTGCAAATATTAATCATAAAAAACAATCTGTTTAATTTATAAGCGAAGTTCATCTATCCATCATGCCAAAGGGGCTTTTAAAACCCTTTAGGTTTCTTTAATTGAGTTCTTGTTGTTTGATTTTTTTCATGTAGTTGTGGAAGTGACTTAATTAAAGCGAAAACCAAGCCTCCAATAAGTAAAACAAGGAAGATGATCATCGTCAAGAAAACCGATTTAGTAGTGGAATTCATACCAGTAAGAACTAAGCCCTTAGAAAAAAAATCCATATGTTCATTCTCCGAACTCAGTGATGGAATTTTGAACTATTTCCCAAAGTATTACGATTTACTTGTTTTATTTCTTAAGCGGATGAACAGATTTGAACTGGCGACATTCAGCTTGGGAAGCTGACGTTCTACCACTGAACTACATCCGCAGATCTAAAGATAGTCACATGAAAAACAACTGATCTCAGTTAGCCTCAAAGGTTCCGATAGCAATCGGCTGATAACATTTTTCATCCTGAGATGTCTTTTTGTTGAGGTTTTCTTCTTAATGAATTACTAGGGAAAAGAATGTCACTAATCGACCAAAGAAGTAACTACCCAACAAGATAAATCCACCTGCCAAGAGATAAAGCATGTTTGATTGAGAACTTGTTGCAAGAATCGGATTCATTTTTATTGGCTGGAGTATCTAACCAGATCAACAATCAAGAAAATCACAAAACATATTGCAAGAATAACTGGCAATATTTGATTCCTCTGGAAATTTTTAGGGATGTTTTTATTCAGAAGCTTCTTTTCTTTTTTAGCTTTCCTAGGGGTTAACCCCTGTTCCTTTCTCCTCTTAGCTTCTCCCATTGATTTTGCAATAGATCAACTACTTACCATCATGCCAAAGGCGCGTAAATTTCGATAAATCAAATAGCTTCACTTATTCTTTGTGATTGTAAAAAAAATGTATAGGATCTTTGTATAAATAAGTGTCTAAATGCCTTTCCCTTTATTTGCAATACCTCTAAACATGGGGACAGGAACTTGGGTCGTAACGATTATTGCCGGCTTAAGTTTTGTTGTAATGTTTGCTCTTGCTTCGGCAGGTGGTGACTATCAAGGGTTGATAAATACAACATTAGAAAATGATGCACTTGCCCGAGAAAAGAGGAAGAACAAAAAATTATGATGTGTCTTTGAAATGCTTTCTGTTTCCTTTATTGTCTAACCATTGAAGTTCACACTCTATCAATCAAAAATCAATTGAATAATTATCCCGTTAATCCTACTTTACGAATAAAAGCCTATATGCGCTTTCTTCTAATCCTCTTTTTTTGAATTACCGTTCTCTCGCCAATCTCGTTTTAATTCATAGTTTTTGCTTTTATCAAGGAAAATTACTAGAACAAGAAAAAGTACTCCAAGACAACTTACTCCTACTAAAAGTTGATTAATTGGAGAAAAATTTTGAAAGTCAAAAAGGTTTAAAAAAAATAGCTGAGAAAAACTCATTATTAAAAACTGATTTTTAATTTATAGCCCACCTTATAACTCTTGTTGGACTGAAGTTATAATTAAGAGCAATTTGTTTCTGTCTTCGCCCATTAATCTATCACCTGTTAACTCTATTGTATGTTTGTTAACTCCAGGATTAAATCATTAGTAGGTGAAAGTGCATAGCACAATTCCACTATATACTGTATCTAAAGGATCATTAGTGCTTAAGAAAGAAGAGCCTGAAAAAAAAAGACTGATACTCATCTATGTTTAGAACCAAAGAATCCACCTTCTGATTCTTGAAGTTCTGAGCTTAAAGGCATGATGCTTTTATGACTAACAAAGATAATGATATCAATTTCCTTAATTTAATTAAGGCGACCTTATTTTGTTTTATAATCAAATTAAGAAGTCAGATTAAAAATAATATCAAGTGTTGAAGTCATAAGTGATCAAATAGTAAGAAAACTTTTTATGTTCGTAATGTTGATACTGGTTAAATCACTATAGAAATGCAGATGGGAATAACGCGATAGTAATTACTAATTAGTTAAAGCACTCAAACAACTTGGGATGTGTAACTGTAAAGCAATAGAAACGATTATTACTAGCTGCAATAAATGATCTCAAGAATAATACCCTCTTACAAATGGAAAAATAGCTATGGTATTAAGATCCTAATCACGCATATCCTT
>QBWF01000023.1 GCA_003283665.1 Prochlorococcus sp. AG-315-I14
CAATCTAGGAAACATACTCAGAGATCTTGGGAAAATAAAGGAAGCAGAGATATGCCAACGAAGAGCAATTGAAATTAAACCTGATTTCGCTTATGCTCATTCAAATCTAGGAAACATATTGAGTGATCTTGGCAAAATAAAAGAAGCAGAATTATCCACTCGCAAAGCTATTAAACTTAATCCTAATTTCGCTTATGCTCATTCAAATTTAGGAACCATATTGTGTGAACTTGGAAAGCGTGAAGAAGCAATGAAATATTGGATAAAATCAGTTGAATTAGAGCCTGAAGGAGAGCAGTCAATTAAAACATTAGCCATTAATTTATGTTTAGAAGGAAAATATAAATTAGCCCTAAAATATTTATGTAAAACCAAATCTGAAAATTGTCAAATTCTATCTCTAGGCTGCTTATTATCTCTCGATAGGGAAAAAGAATTTAATGAAAAGTATAAAGAGCTATATAAAAAAATGCCTTGTAATGCTGGTATTGGAGGAATAGTGGAGCATGCCAATATTATTTACGAAAAGGAATATGATTCACCTTTCTGTAATGAAGCAATTAAATATGTACTAATAGAGAAAATTAATGAAGAATTATTTTCTAATAATCACTTGAATCAACTCATTACTCTTCTTGAAAATGAGAAAACTGTGAAGAAAAATCAAGGAATTCTTTATAATGGAGTACAAACTTCAGGAAACTTATTTTCATTAGATTACCCATTTATCCACTCAATGAAAAAGGTATTAGAGGCAAAAATTGAGATCTATAGAAACAAATTTAAAGATAGTGGGCAAAGCTTTCTTGTTAATTGGCCTAAAAACTATGAACTCCGCTCATGGATGATTGGCATGCGGAGTGAGGGGTTTCTTAAACCACATAATCATGAATATGGATGGATTACTGGTAGTTTTTATCTTCAAATACCACAATATGAAAATGGTGATAATGATGCAGGAAACATCGCCTTTAGCTATAAAGGCCCTCATTATCCTCACAAAGAAAAGAATTTTAATTTAACTATTAAGAAAATAGAAACCAGAGACATTTGTATCTTCCCTTCTTCTTTATTCCACCATACAATCCCTTTTAAAAGTACAGAAGAAAGAATATGTTTTGTTTTTGATTTAGTACAAAAATAATAATTAGCTAAGTTCACTCCCATCTAACAAATGACTATTGAACCTTTTGGAAAGAGTAAGAAATATAAATCACATTGAAAAGATGAAACACTATATACACGACTCTGAGAACAAGAACAACATAAAAGCTCTAATACGTACATTGATTTTCGCAAAATTCAGCGCCTACAAAACGACGGGAATTCAATTGACACTATAATGTAGACGTTTATATAACTCCGACTCAATAGTTCCTGCCCAAATATTCCTTGTATTCCCATCCAATTTCCTCATTCAATCAATTATCTCAATTCTCCTGGGAAACGTGTAGGAGACATATTTGAACTCTTATCTTGTGGTTTTAGAGATTATTTTAAAGATTGAGTACATCCTATTTCGGCTTGGTTATTTTGTCCCCTTCCCCTAGGATCTCGTCGGAGAGAATGATATGAAGATCTACTGTTTTTTCTCGTTATATAAGATCATAAATCATTTTAGAAAGGGTCCAAAAGAATTGGAGTTAGTACTACAATACCAAGAATCAAAGAATAGAAATGGCATAGATGGAGGAATCTATTCACAGCAAAAAGGTTTATAAAAAAGTCACTGAAGTAAAAACATTTCCAGTTTCATTTTCTTTAGGAGAAATTAAAGAAAATATTACTATTACTACTAATCCTCCTGCTACACCATCTAAAGGCCAAATAATAAATCAAGCTTATAAGTTTCAAACACTAGGAAATATTCAAGAAGCAATAAAATATTATCAACTTTTCATCAATAAAGGTTTTACTGATCCAAAAGCTTTTTCAAACTATGGAGTGGTCTTAAAAGATCATGGTAAATTAAAAGAAGCAGAATTATATCTTCGCAAAGCTATTGATCTTCAACCTGATTACGCAATGGCACATTCCAATCTCGGAAACATATTAAGAGATCTTGGCAAATTAAAAGAAGCAGAATTATATCTACGCAAAGCTATTGATCTTCAACCTGATTACGCAAATGCTCATTGCAATCTGGGAGCCATATTGAAAGATCTTGGTAATTTACAAGAAGCAGAATTATCCACTCGAAAAGCCATTCAACTGAATCCTAATTTCGCAAAGGCATATTCTAATCTGGGAACCATATTGAAAGATCTTGGTAATTTACAAGAAGCAGCAATATCTCAACGAAAAGCCATTCAACTGAATCCTAATTTCGCAGAGGCACATTCTAATCTGGGAACCATATTGAAAGATCTTGGTAATTTACAAGAAGCAGAATTATCCACTCGAAAAGCCATTCAACTTAATCCTAATTTCGCGAAGGCTTATTCCAATCTGGGAGCCATATTGAAAGATTTTGGCAAATATAAAGATGCAATAGGATTCTATAATAAAAGTATAGAGTTAGATCGTAATTTATCTTCTGCGAAGTGGGGATTAATTACATCAAAAGGAAGTATATGTGATTGGAGTGATCAAGAAACTCAAAATACTTGGCTTGAGAAACTTGGAATTGAAGGATCAGCTATTAATCCATGGAGCTTATTCTTTTTAGAAGATAATCCCTTAAAGCATTTAAAAAGATCCAGGAATTTATATAAAGAATTTTTCTTTCGAAAGGAGAATAAAATAGCTTCTTTAAGTAATAAGAAAATTCATGTAGGTTATTTTTCGTCAGATTTTAGAGCACATCCAACAATGTATCTTATTGCCTCCATACTTAAATTACATGATAAATCTAAATTTAAGATATTTTTGTACTCTTTCACTCCTACAGAAGATGAATATACTAAGAAAGCAAAGGATTCTGGATGTATATTTAGAAATATAAAAGAATTAAATGATATTGAAGCTTCTGAACTAGCAAGGAGTGATAAGCTAGATATAGCAATAGATTTAATGGGATATATAGAATATCATAGAATGTCTATATTTTCTTATAGAGTAGCGCCCATACAAATTAATTACCTAGGATATCCTGGATCTGTTGGTACAGATTCTATTGATTATATTTTAGCAGATAGGATTATAATTCCGAAAGAAAGTGAAAAACTTTATTCCGAAAAGATAATCACAATGCCTAATTGCTATCAATGTAATGACAATACAAAAGATATCTGTAAAGAACCTGTTTACCATAAAGATTTCAACCTACCTGATAAAGGATTTATATTTACTTGCTTTAATGGTAATTATAAAATAACCCAAAAAGAATTTGATATTTGGATGAGGTTGCTTACAGAAATAAAAGGAAGTGTTCTTTGGTTATATAAGTCAAATCAATGGTCAATAAATAACTTATATAAAGAAGCAGTCAAAAGAAATGTAGATCCAGAAAGAATAGTATTCGCAAACAGATTGCCATTAAGAAAACATCTAGCAAGGCATTCTCTTGGGGATTTAGCACTAGACACTTTCAACTGCAATGGTCATACAACCACCTCTGACGCATTATGGGCAGGCTTGCCAGTCCTAACAAAAATAGGAAGAAGTTTCGCTGCAAGAGTCTCTGCCAGTTTATTGACCTTCATAGGGCTTCCTGAACTAATTACTTATAGTGAAAAAGAATACGAAGAAATGGCTTTAAATCTCGCTAGTAATCCTCTTGAGCTTATTAGATTGAAATCTAAATTAGACAAATTAAGAGAAACATCGCCACTTTATAATTCAGAATTATTCACGAGAGATCTAGAGAATAAATTCAAGGAATTGGTGAAGAATTAATAACTAGCTTAAAAACTAATCATTATCGTAACTAGTATCTACTTACTAGATATTATTTTCAAGTTTGAGCTTACAAGTCTCAGGAAATAGTTATATATAGCAACTATTTAATTTTCCTTTTACTAAAACTTTTGAAAGCATAAAAAATATCCCTCATAATAAAATATCTTGAAGGATCTCAATTAGAAACTGAAGAATAGAAAAAAAGATAGAAAAGAAACTCAGTGAATAACACACATAATTTTATAAGAAATAAAACTAGAAATTAATTTAGTAATATTCCTTTGTTCTAGTTAAGAAATAGGCACGATGACTAAGAGGATGCTGAGGCAAACTCTAAGAATGATCATTCCATTTTAATCCTACAAGCCAAAATACCAATAAAGAAATTGAGAGTGCCTAAACTAACCTATTAGCACTCCTATTTAAAGAAAATCCAATCAAAAGAATGAGATGGGAATGAATACTTCAAAAAGCATAGAAATCAAGTTATCACTAGAATGTAGACGTAACTTCAATCCCACTCAATAGTTCTACTAAAATATTCCTTGTAATCTCAATACCTCACTCAATATATTTTTCCTCACTTCTAATGATAAACGTGTAGTAAACGTTTCTGAATAAATAATTTTCCTAATACGACATTAGCTTAGAGATTGCATAAAGCATATTAGATCTTGGTTAAGTATAGAGATTTTATCCACTTGTCCTACGATCTCTGCATAGATAAAAAATATACAGAACTACTTGTTATTCTCGCTCTATGAGTTCAAAAACTGATTTAAATAGGAATCAACAAGGATTAGAATTAATAGTAGAGTCCTAAGAGTCAAAGGATAGAAGAAACGAAAATGAAAGAGTCTGGCAAAAAAGAGCAAGACAAGAAGACACTGACTGGTGTCAGAACATTTTCAGTTCCATTTAATATAGGAGTAAGTCAAGAAAATATTATCATTACTAGTAATGCTCATGCTAAACCATCTAAGGAGGAAATAATTAATCAAGCAATTAAGTTACATCGACAAGGAAACATTCCAGAAGCATCAAAATATTATCAATATTGTATTAATCAAGGTTATAATGATCATCATATTTTGGCTAATTATGGATTAATTTTAAAAGATCTAGGCCAATTACAAGAAGCAGAATTATATACTCGCAAAGCAATTGAACTGAAACCTGATTTCGCAAAAGCATACTATTCACTATCGTTACTTAAATATTCTGATAAAAGTAAGATATGGCAGAATCAACTATTTTCTGAAAGTATCTTAAAGAAGACATTACAAGAAGATCACATTGATATTTATTTTGCGAGAGCAAATATTCTTCATAAGCAAAAGAATTACCAAAAAAGTTCGAAATTTCTTCAATTAGCAAATGATCTTAAACTTGCTATGAATCCGTCAAACGCTGATTTGTTAACCAATAAATCTAAACTATTACTTCTTGAATCTCAACAAAAAAAGGTTAGCCAAAAAGAACAGGAAGATTATCCACAGAGTGTTTTCATCGTAGGAATGCCAAGAAGTGGATCATCATTACTTGAATCTATTCTAAGTATGAATAGTAATGTTGATGATTTAGGAGAGATTAATATCCTCGAGGAAGGATATAGAGAGTGGAGAAAAAATACTAAAGGATTAACTCTTTCTAAAATATATTATAAAAAAATAAACAATCAAAAAAGTCATTTAAATATCACAACTAACAAATGGTTATTTAACTATCAATACACAGGTATCATTGCCAAAGAAATAGCAAACGCAAAAATTATTCACTGTTCTCGAAATCCTTTAGATAATATTCTTTCAATTTATCGAGCACATTTTTCTGATAAAAGTGAGTATTCCTCTTCCTTAGTTGATTGCGCAAAAATTTATTTAGATCAAGAGAAAATAATGGAAGAATATAAGAATCTATTTAGATCAAAAATATACGACTTAAATTACGACTCATTAGTCAGCGAACCTAACCAAGAGATTAAGTCTTTAATCTCTTGGTTAGGTTGGGAGTGGAACGATTCATATCTATCCCCACATCTCAATCCACGCTCAGTTTCAACAGCAAGCAGTGTTGAAGTTCGTTCCCCAATCAATTCAAAATCACGTGGTGGATGGAAGAACTACAAAGAGATGCTGAAACCTGCTATTGAAATCCTTACTAAGACTAAAAGATATCGAGACTTAGGTTCATAAATAATTAACAAAAGTAAGATGGTCAGAAGTAAACACCTCAAACACAAACAAAGTTCTATTTTATAAAGACCATTAAGCAGCTATTCTAAAAATCAAGTTGTCGCCCTGATGTAGGCGTTAGTATTCAGGACAAAAAATAGAACCTCTAGAATTACAAAGTTCAGGATCTTAGATTTTAACTGAAGAAAAGACACTATTTGATAATTAGGAACTCTTATCTGCCAAGCACGATCTTCAAGAGATTGTTGTAGATGAGGATCGTTTCATATATAGATATATGGAGGATCAGAAAAGTATCAACACGCAAGCAACTTTCTAATTACTCATACAACGCATAAGAAAGATCATTTGGCCCCCTGTTACTAGCCATAAATCAGGAAGCAAAGTGTAGAGAAATCAATCCTTCTACGTCTTCTCTATATATAAGGTGACAAATAAAACTCAAGTATTCTTTCTATGACTGGGTTTTATGCTGGTTTTTTACTCCCATTCAATAGTTCCCACCCAAAATATTCAGTGTAATCCCAGTTCCTCACATAACGAATTTTTATAATTCTCGTGGAAACGTGTAGGAGACATTTTTGCCCTTTTATATTTCCGTTTTAGACATTGAATGAGAGATTAAGTAAAACCTATTACATCCTGTTTCTATTTGACGATCTTGTTCCCTTGATATACATCTCGCAATACAAATAAAAAACTACTTATTTTTTCGCTCCATAGGTTTAGAAATGATTTCACATAAAGTTATCAGGCTAAAATTAATAGTAAAATACTTGAACTCAGCAGATAGATAACAAAGAATGGAAAGGGCCAAGAAACAAGAGCAAGGGAAGAAAAAAGACTATGAACTAAATACCTTTCCAGTTCCATTATCTTTAGAAGAAATGAAAGAAAGTATTACTATAAATATCGATACTCCTTCTAAACCTTCTAAAGAACAAATAATTAATCAAGCTTTTAAGTGTCACTCACAAGGAAACATTGGAGAAGCAGCAAAATATTATCAATATTTCATAAATCAAGGTTTTACTGATCACAGAGTTTTTTCTAATTATGGAACCATATTACTAGATGTTGGCAAATTAAAAGAAGCAGAAATATTAACTCGCAAAGCGATTGAAATGAAACCTGATTTCTTTCAAGCTCATATAAAGCTTGGGGCAATTTTAAAAGAGTTAGGTCAAAAACAAGAAGCTGAGTCTGCCTGTCGCAAAGCCATAGAACTCAATCCCAACTTCTTTAACTCTCACTTTCTTCTTGCAACTATCCTTATTGAAGAGAACAAACTTCAAGAAGCAGAACAACCCCTACGCAAAACCATTGAAATTAAACCTGATTTTGAAGAGGCTCACAACAATTTGGGCCTCATATTAAAAGGACTACACAAATTACAAGAAGCAGAAATATCACTACGCACAGCGATTAAACTTAAACCTAACTTCGCCGATGCTCATTACAATCTGGGAAACATATTTAAAGATCTTGGCAAATTAAAAGAAGCAGAATTGTCATACCACGAGGCAATTGAACTGAATCCTGATTTAGCAATGGCACATAACAATCTAGGCGCAATATTGAGTGATCTTGGCAAATAAAAAGAAGCAGAATTATCATACCACAAAGCAATTAAACTGAATCCTGATTTAGCAATTGCGCACAACAATCTGGGAGGTATATTCAGAGATATTGGCAAATTAAGAGAAGCAGAATTATCCACGCGCAAAGCAATTGAACTGAATCCTGATTTAGCAGTGGCGCATAACAATCTAGGCGCGATATTGAGTGATCTTGGCAAATCAAAAGAAGCAGAATTATCTACTCGAAAAGCCATTAAACTTAATCCTAACTACGCAGAAGCACATAATAATCTGGCCACTATATTGATAGATATTGGCAACTTACAAGCAGCAGAGATTTCTCTTCACAAAGCAATTCACATTAACCCTAAGAATACATCTATAAATAATAATTTAGTCAGTTTATTAACTATATATAAACCAAAGGTCCTTATCTCAAATAGATTTCATAAAATCAATGAAGAATTCCAAAAAATCAATCTTAATAAGATTGATAATGAAATTATAACGGATAATAAGGCAATAAAAATTTATAAAAATGGATTAGAAATTTATAGAAAATATGATTTAAATTTAGAAACATCTTTATCACAAATATACAAAAGAAATGAAACAAATTTAAATTGTAAAAGACATATGACAATATTTAAACAATATAAAATTATCCCTAAATTTTGCTTTGGATGTTACAAGGTTCAAGTTGAAGTTGATTCAATAATCGAACTAATCAAACTTTTTTTAGTATTCAATAGCCTAAAACTTAAACATAATAATACTAGAAAATGTATGGTCGAGATGAGGCCTTATGTAACAGGGTTTTATAAAGGATTAATATATTGTTTAGGTTTAAAAGAGGCATTAGAAATATCTAAACAAGTCAATTTTAAAATTCAAAAAGATATTAGAATTAATTTAATTTCCAAAGTAAAAAGAGGTTGCTCTGAATATCCATTAGAATTTCCAAAATACAAGGAAATAAGAACATCTGGTGATCAACCAATGAATTATGATCAAAATTGGAAAGAAATAGAAAGCGAATTTGATAACAGCAATCAAAACTGGGATGTATCTAACAAAAGTCTTGAAGGCTTTAATCTAAATGACTTTCTTATAATGAGAAATTGGATCGCATATGCGAAAAAAATAGGTGATAAAAGTGTAACTCAAGTGACTAATGAGCAAATAAAAATCCCAAAAAAATACAATGATTTAAAACGAGACTTTCATTTGGACAATACCTCTAATAGAGTAATTTAATCCTTCACTCAACAAATCTTTCCTCAATATTTTTGTGAAATAGTTGTGAAACATGTAGGAGACTTTTTCGCCCTTTAATATTTCCGATTTAGAGATTGATTTAGAGAACACGGAAATCATATTACATCCTGTTTAGGTATGGTGTTTATGTCCCCTTGTCCAAATTCTTTAAGTAAAGAAATCAAAAAGGACTGGAATCAGTAGTAAAGTGCGAGGTATAAAAGATCAAACAGGATAGATGGATGAACCTGACGAAATAAAGAAGGATAATAAAAAAGTCTCTGACATAAAAACTTATTCAGTACCGATTTCTTTAGAAA
>QBWF01000024.1 GCA_003283665.1 Prochlorococcus sp. AG-315-I14
AAGCTCTTTAGCTTTCGATACTATTTTCGCTGAAGGTCAAAGACGATATGTAGAAAGCTTGTCTGCTTATGCAAGACAATTTTTAGGTCAAGTTGATAAACCTGATGTAGATGCTATTGAAGGTTTATCCCCTGCTATTTCAATTGATCAAAAATCTACTAGTCACAATCCTCGATCAACAGTTGGAACAGTAACGGAGATTCAAGATTATTTGCGTTTGCTTTTTGGTAGGGCTGGAGAGCCTCATTGTCCAGAATGTTGCAGGCCCATTAAGCCTCAGACAATAGATGAGATGGTTGATCAAATAATGACTCTTCCAGAAGGAACACGTTTTCAATTACTTTCTCCAGTAGTTCGTGGCAAGAAAGGTACACATTCAAAATTACTTTCTGGGCTTGCAGCAGAAGGTTTTGTACGAGTAAGAATTAACAAGGAGGTTAGAGAACTAGCAGATAATATCGAGCTTGATAAAAACCATATACATTCAATTGAAGTTGTTGTTGATAGATTAATTTCAAGAAAAGGTTTAGAAGAAAGGTTAACTGATTCTTTAACTACTACTTTAAAAAGGGGTGATGGTTTAGCAATAGTAGAAGTTGTTCCTAAGAAAGGCGAAGAACTTTCTGAAGACCTTGATAGAGAAAGATTATATTCAGAAAATTTTGCTTGCCCAGTTCATGGAGCTGTTATCGAAGAATTATCTCCTAGATTATTTTCATTTAATAGTCCATATGGGGCATGTCCTGATTGTCATGGTTTAGGACATTTAAAAAAATTTACTTTTGAAAGAGTTGTTCCTGATCCATCTTTACCGGTTTATGCTGCTGTTGCTCCATGGAGTGATAAAGATAACTCATATTACTTTTCTTTATTATATTCTGTAGGAGAGGCCTTTGGTTTTGAAATAAAATTACCTTGGAAAGATTTAAGCGAAGATCAAAAGGATATTTTATTAAATGGTAGTAAAGAACCTATTCTGATAAAAGTTGATAGCAGATATAAACAAGATTCAGGTTTTAAAAGACCTTTTGAGGGAATTCTACCAATTTTAGAAAGACAATTACAAGATGCTAATGGTGAATCTGTTAGACAGAAGCTTGAAAAATATCTTGAATTAGTTCCATGTTCAACTTGTTTGGGTAAAAGATTACGTCCTGAGGCTTTAGCCGTCAAACTTGGACCATATTCTATTACTGAGTTGACAACATGTAGCGTTTCTCAAACGCTACAAGACATTGAAGAATTAATGGGTTTAAAAAAATCCAAGGATTCAAAAAAATTACTCTCTAATAGACAAATTCAGATCGGAGAACTTGTTTTAAAAGAAATACGTTTACGCCTTAAATTTCTTTTAGATGTTGGTCTTGATTATTTAACTTTAGATAGACCTGCCATGACTTTATCTGGTGGTGAGGCTCAAAGAATTCGCCTTGCTACACAAATAGGAGCTGGTTTAACAGGGGTTTTGTATGTCTTAGATGAGCCAAGTATTGGCTTACATCAACGAGATAATGACAGACTGTTATCTACATTAAAAAGATTACGAGATTTAGGAAATACTTTGGTTGTTGTTGAACATGATGAAGACACAATACGTGCTGCTGATTATTTAGTCGATATTGGTCCAGGAGCTGGTATTCATGGAGGTGAAGTAGTTGCAGAAGGGTCATTAGATGGTTTATTAAAATCAAAAGATTCATTAACTGGTGCTTATTTAAGTGGTCGATCATCAATTCCTACACCGATTCATAGACGAGATTCGAATACTAGAAAATTACGTTTAATTGATTGCAATAAGAATAATTTAAAAGATGTTTCTGTAGAGTTTCCTTTAGGAAGGTTAGTTTCTGTAACTGGTGTCAGTGGTAGTGGAAAAAGCACTTTAATAAATGAATTATTGCATCCTGCTTTAAATCATTCCTTAGGATTAAAAGTTCCTTTTCCTAAGGGTTTAAAAGAATTGAAGGGCATTAAATCTATTGATAAAGTTATTGTTATTGATCAATCTCCTATTGGAAGAACACCAAGATCAAATCCTGCTACTTATACAGGTGCATTTGATCCTATTCGTCAGATTTTTACAGCATCAGTTGAAGCGAAAGCAAGAGGATATCAAGCTGGTCAGTTTAGTTTCAATGTAAAAGGTGGTCGATGTGAAGCCTGTAAAGGTCAAGGAGTAAATGTAATTGAAATGAATTTTCTTCCCGATGTATATGTTCAATGTGATGTTTGTAAAGGTGCGAGATTTAACAGAGAAACTCTACAAGTTAAATATAAAAATTATTCTATTTCTGATGTTTTAGAAATGACGGTAGAGCAAGCTGTAGATGTTTTTTCTGCTATTCCACAAGCTTCAGATAGATTAAGAACTTTATTGGATGTTGGTCTTGGTTATATAAAGCTTGGTCAACCAGCTCCTACTTTATCTGGAGGGGAGGCTCAAAGAGTAAAACTTGCCACAGAGTTAGCAAAAAGAGCAACTGGAAAAACTTTATATTTAATCGATGAACCTACGACAGGTTTAAGCTTTTTTGATGTTCATAAATTAATGGATGTAATACAAAGATTGGTTGATAAAGGAAATTCTATAATTGTTATTGAGCATAATTTAGATGTTATTCGATGTTCAGATTGGATTATTGATATGGGTCCTGAAGGGGGGAATAAAGGAGGTGAAATTATAGCTGAAGGAACTCCTGAAGAAATTGCAAACAATCCTAAAAGTTATACAGGAAATTATTTAAAAAAAGTTTTGAAGATTCATCCTCCTCAAGAGAGTGAATAATTATTTTTATTCACTTTTAGATATATTCCTTAATGTTTGAAAGCTTTATAAATATTTCTTGAGATATTTTTTCAAATAAAATCAGTCTAGGACTGATTTGTTGTTATTTTTGGCAGCAATCAATCAAATATATTATGCTTTCTTTATATTTGAACACTAGAAAATCAATTATTAATTCATAAATCTTAGACGAGGTTTTGTTTGGGTTTAAGACTTCTACATTTAAACTTACATGGTTTAATTCGTTCTCAGGATCTTGAACTTGGACGTGATTCAGATACAGGTGGGCAAACTTTATATGTTTTAGAATTAGTTAAAGGACTTGCAGCAAGACCTGAAGTCGAAAATGTGCAGTTAATTACAAGATTAATTGTTGATAGACGAATATCTCATGATTATTCGAAACCGCGAGAAAAAATATCTAATTCAGCTGAAATTATTAGATTGCCATTTGGTCCTAAGCGTTATATGCGTAAGGAGCTTTTATGGCCTTTTTTAGATGACCTTGCTGATCAAATAGTTCAAAGACTGCAGTACGAAAACCAATTACCTGACTGGATTCATGCTCATTATGCTGATGCTGGTTATGTTGGAGCTTTGGTAAGTAGAAGACTTGGTATACCTTTAGTGTTTACTGGTCATTCATTAGGAAGAGAAAAGCAAAGAAGATTATTAGCTGGAGGTGTGGATCATGACCAAATAGAACAAACTTTTTCAATTAGTAAAAGAATTGATGCCGAAGAGTTGGCTTTAGCTCATGCTAATTTAGTAATTACTAGTACCAGACAGGAATCTGAGGAGCAATATTCTCGGTATGGAAGATTTAATTCAAAACAAGTTGAAATTATTGCACCAGGAGTCGATTCAAATCGCTTTCATTCAATAAATTCAAGTTTAGAAAATGTAGAAGTAGATGGATTGGTAGCACCTTTTCTTAGAGATAAAAATCTTTCTCCTCTGTTGGCAATTTCTAGAGCAGTTAGAAGAAAAAATATTCCTGCTTTAATTGAGGTATATGGTAGATCTCCAGTTTTACAGCAAAGACATAATCTGATTCTAATTTTGGGGTGTCGTGAAGATTCACGTAATCTTGAAAAACAACAAAAAGAAGTATTTCAACAAATTTTCGAACTAGTAGATAAATATAATTTATATGGGAAAGTTGCTTACCCAAAACATCATAGAAGAGATCAAATACCTGGTATTTATCGTTGGGCTACTCATAAAAAAGGACTTTTTATTAATCCTGCTTTGACAGAGCCTTTTGGTTTAACTTTGTTAGAAGCTGCAGCTTGTGGATTACCAATGGTTGCAACTGATGATGGTGGACCCAGAGATATTCTTTCTCGATGTCAAAACGGAGTATTAGTTGACGTGACAGATTTGGAATCTATGCAGGATGCTATAGAGAAGGCTGGTTCAAATCATTCTCAGTGGAATAGTTGGAGCAATAATGGAGTCGAGGCTGTTAGTCGTCATTTTAGCTGGGATGCACATGTATGTAATTACATAGCATTAATGCAAAAGCGTTTGAAAACTGTTAAACCTTTGCATTGGAAACTTGCTAGTCAAAAGGAAGAGAGTCGTATTGGTCAAAAATTATTAGTTCTTGATTTAGATAGCAGCTTGGAGCATTCTCAACCTCAAGGGCTATCAAATTTAAGAAAAAGCTTAAAAGAAGCCTCGCCAGGCTTCAATCATCGATTAGGTGTTTTATCTGGTCGATCAATTAAAGCTGCGCGATATAGATATTCAGAATTACATTTGCCATCTCCTTCGGTTTGGATTTGTAGAGCTGGGACTGAAATTTATTACGGGGATGACAAACAATCAGATTCTTTTTGGCAAGCCTCCATAGCTACTGGTTGGGATCGAGATGGTGTAGAAAAAGCTTTAGTTGATTTAAAAGATTATTTAGTGCTGCAAGAAACTGAACAGCAAGGACCTTTTAAAATTAGTTATTTATTAAAAGAACCTCAAGAAGCGATATTACCGTTGGTGCGTAAAAGACTCAGGAAGAGTGGTTTTGCAGCAATACCACAATTGAGATGTCACTGGTATTTAGATGTTGTACCTTTGAGAGCCTCTCGCTCAGAAGCGATTAGGTTTTTAATTCTCCGATGGAGTTTGTCGTTAGAACAGGTTCTTATTGTTGCAAGTCAACAAGGTGATGCTGAGTTAATCAGAGGCTTAACGTCTGCAGTAGTTCCTGTTGAGCATGATCCATGTTTAGAAGGACTCAGATCACAGCAAAGAGTTTTCTTTTCTTCTACTGTCCAAGATGGTGTGATTGATGGGATAAAACATTACAAATTTTTTAAACAGAATTAATATCATTTTTTTCAAATATTTTAATTGAATTACTTGCTTGATCAGCCCTTAATCTAGCTTCTTTGATATCTTTTCCATTAGCTAATGCAACCCCCATTCGACGACCTTTTTTTGCATTAGGTTTTCCAAAAAGTAATACTTTTGTTTGATTATTTACTAATGCTCTATCAAGACCACTATATGCAACATTTTTAATACTTTTAGGTGATAAAATTACTCTACTACTACTAATTGCACTATTAATTTTATCAGGCAATGGTAACCCTAATATGGCATATAGATGTAATTCAAATTCATTTAATTCTTGACTTATTATTGTTACTAAACCTGTGTCATGTGGTCTAGGTGATAATTCAGAAAATATGACTTCATCATTTGCTATGAAAAATTCGACACCAAATAAACCTTCACCTCCCAAATTATCAGTAATTTGCTTGGCAATAGATTTGGCTTGATTAAGTTGTTCAATTTTAATGTTAGCTGGCTGCCAACTAGATTGATAATCACCATTTGATTGTTGATGACCAATTGGGTCACAAAAAATCGTTGGATTATTCTTTTGTTTAATTGTTAATAATGTTATCTCTATATCAAAATTAATAAATTCTTCTATTATCACTTTTTGTGATTTACCTCTCGCTTCTTTAATGGCTTGGTCCCATGCTTTTTCTAGATCTAAAATATTTTTTACTAAGGTTTGACCTTTTCCTGAGGAGCTCATAATTGGTTTAACAAGAACTGGAAAATTAAAATCTTTGATTACATTTTTAATATCTTTTTTATTGGATACATAAGCAAACTTAGCAGTTTTGATGTCAAGTTCATTAGCAGCTAGATTTCTAATTTTATCTCTATTCATAGTAACGCTAACAGCTCTAGCATTTGGTATCACTTTAAAACCTTCTTGTTCAATTTTTTGTAACGCATTAACTGCTAAAGCTTCAATCTCAGGGATAATTATATCTGGTTTGTGTTGATAAATATTATTCATTAATATCGATTCATTTTGCATATCAAACACTAATTCCTCATCCGCAACTTGCATTGCAGGCGCATTAGAATATTTATCGCATGCAATGACCAAACAACCTAATCTTTTTGCTGCAATTGCTAATTCTTTTCCAAGCTCTCCGCTACCAAGAATCATAAGTTTTTTTGGTAAAATATGCATCTTGATTTATTTCACGAAATTACAATTACTTTTCATAATAGTCGATTATTTTATTGTTCAGGTATTAATGTAAGTTGTTTATATGGTGGTTGCTCACTAATAAAACCCCATTTATTGAAGATTTCAGGATCTGTGTGTGTGATTAGTTGGCGTTTATTCTTTTTTTCCACTCTGAAACCTTCTGCGGACATTTGCCTCATAAGTCGTGCTGATTCTTCAAAACGAGCGGCCATTGAATCTAGAGTTTCACAATCATTTGTTAATCCTGTTTCTTTCCATGTGAAATAAGTCATTTTTTTGATTTAAAGATTTACGATTTAATACTAGAAAATAGACTCAGTATGACTAAGCATAATGTTACTAGCCAAAAATTGAGGACAACTGTTTCTTCATTTAGGCCTTTGAGTTCAAAATGATGATGTATTGGTGTCATTAAAAAAATTCTATAGCCTTCACCTTTTATCTTTTTAGTGAATTTAAAAATACTAACTTGGCATATTACCGAAATAGATTCTGCTGCAAATATTCCTCCCATAATAAGTAAAGTCCACAAACTATTGGATATTAAGGAGATTCCTCCAAGACAGGCGCCTATAGCTAATGAACCTGAATCTCCCATAAATATTTTGGCAGGATTTTTGTTTAGAAAAAGAAATCCTATACAGCTTCCAGCCATTGCTATACATAGTCTTGCAATGGTTGTATGTAAATTTTGATTATCTTGAACTAGATGAATTGCGAACCCTGTAAAAATTAATACGCTACATCCACTCAATAATCCATCTAATCCATCTGTTAAATTAGTTGAATTACTTTCTGCTAGTAATACGAATAAACTAAGTGGAATAATTAAATAATGTAAATTAATGATTTTGTTGGTTATTAGTATATCTTCAGTAATCCATCCATTAGATATAGATATAATAATGAATAAAGAGCTAATTAAAGCTTGTAAAATTATTTTAGCATTTGGGCTTAGACCAGTATTTGTTTTTCTTTTAAGGCTTAAAAAATCATCAATTAGACCAATACACATAAAAAATATAGTTAGTAAGCTTAGAGTAAATACAATTATATATCCCTCTTTATGGATGTTGATAACATTTCCTATTATTAGCCCTATAGGAATCATAAAAATCCCTCCCATCGTCGGAGTCCCTTCTTTTGTTAAATGATGTCGGGGTCCTTCTTTTCTAATTATTTGTTTAATTTTTATTTCTTTTAATTTTGGTATTCCTAAATAAGTAATTAATAAACTTATGAAAGTTGAACTTATAAATGGTATTAAAAGATAAGTATTTTTATAATAAAAATCTAAAATAATACATATTAGAGTAACAATAGAAAATAAGGAGTATACATATAAATTAGTATTATTCGAAAATAGTTTGAGCTTTTTTAAATTAATTGGGTTGTCTTTCAAGAATTTAATTGAAATTTTACTCTTAAATTTATTCAACTAAATAATGTTTTTAATTAAATTAATCCTCCCACTCTTCATCTGTTGGCTCTTCTTCAGCTTTATAGTCTTCTTTGTCTCCCATCAAGGCAGAAAGTTCTTCTTCTTCAATAGTACTTATTTCTTGATCATTCGAATCTTCATCAGCAACCAGTCTGCCACTAGC
The DNA here is from genome assembly GCA_003283665.1 of Prochlorococcus sp. AG-315-I14. The sequence continues at coordinate 7,913 of QBWF01000024.1, forward strand.
TTCTAGCCAAGATAGTAAATCAGGTTCTTCTCTCAGAGGTAGAACAGGTGCTTGCTCTTGACGATGGTAACGGGTTAAAGCTGGATTAATACCGTCTAAAGAAGATAAGTTGATTTTTTCAAGATCGCTCATATGAGTTTTTTGATCGATGAATTAACATAATGCATTATGCATTAATTTTAAATATTTATGCTGACTTCAAAGTTGACACTTATGGGTTTGACTTGGTCTTTGGCCTTGATAGTTAGTGTTT
>QBWF01000025.1 GCA_003283665.1 Prochlorococcus sp. AG-315-I14
CAATAGACATAAAATCATAATAATCACCTCCAACTTGAAAGGCAGGCCTGCAACGAGCTGCCAATTCAACACCCTCAATTATTGGGCAATGATCAGGTAATAATTGTGCTTGGATTTCACCTCCAATACATAATTGTCTATCAACTTTTTCATGACTACGTATGACTTGAAAGATAACGTCATTCTCAATAGCAACCCCTGTTAAATCAGCTACTAATTGAATATGTTTTCTTTGAATGTCACTATCAAAAACAGCATCTTTTTTATCAAATACATAAATACGTCCACGTTCTCTACCTCTAGAAACTATTGATGTTGCGCAAACTTTAGAGTCTCGCAAATATCTTTTAACTAATTGATCTAGCAGAAGAATATTTTTATCTTGCAAACAAAAACCCGTTTGAATCCCTTCTTCCATAACCACTAATTGTCTAAATAATTCTTGACAATGGTCAAAAGGAATTACTTGTAATTGATCTCGCCAAATCGTTCCATCATCTTGAAATGGAATCAATAAAGTACCTTCCACACCAACCAACCTTGTTGTAAGGAGAGGTATTAACTCCAAAAAACGATGTAGATTAGTAAAATTTCGTAAAGCAAAACTTAAAGAAAGTAATAAATCTTGATTGGAAGTTTGCTCTTGAAAAAGACTTTCAAGTAAATCGTTTAAAGATTTAGAAGCAGGAATTGATAATGAAGACTTGGAGGGAAAATTCTTTTGATGCGGAATCAAAGAGTTTTTTTTCACTGCTTCACATCCCCTTTATGAAAATTAAAATGTAGCAAGATTCAAAAAATATATCTGCATAATCATCGATTAATTAAAAGTGCCTCAATGAACTCGAAACTATTAAAAGGACGCAAATCTCTAATACTTTCACCAGCACCAATAAATCTCACGGGAAGTTTAGCTTCTGAAGCTACAGCTAAAGCAACACCGCCTCTCGAAGAACCATCTAGTTTTGTGAGTATTACCCCGGTTAATTCTGCTGAATCAGAGAAAGCTAAGGCTTGGCGAAGTCCATTTTGGCCTTGACTCGAATCTAAAACTAATAGAGATTCAACTTTTGCATCGGGAGCCAATTTAAATACAATTTTTCTAATTTTTTTTAATTCTTCCATTAAATTATTTTTAGTTTGCAATCTTCCAGCAGTATCAACCAATAACAAGTCAATATTTTTTGATTTACAAGCTCCAATAGCGTCAAAGACAACTGCTGCAGGATCTGCATTAGTAGATTCATTTGAAATAACATCAACTCCACTTCTTTCACCCCAAACTTGTACCTGTTGAACAGCTGCAGCTCTAAAAGTATCTGCAGCTGCAATAATTGCAGAGAAACCACTCCTTTTAGCAACATTTGCCAGTTTACCCAAAGTAGTTGTCTTTCCTACTCCATTAACACCAACTAACAACCAAATATTTAAACACCCTTTCTTCGGAGCAAGTAAATCAATCCCACTCTCTTTAATTGGTTTCTCTAATATGTTTACTAATTCTTTTTTTAAAAAACGTAATCCTTGAGACCCCTCGACTACTTCCTCATTTAACTTCTTTCTTAAACGATCTAAAATTTGATCAGTAGCAGCAACACCAGCATCTGCTCTCAACAAAAGCATTTCTAAATCATCAACTACTTCAGGAGTAAGAGGATCATCACCTAATTTATCTAATAGATCAGTAACAAAACCTTGACGAGTTTTTTCGAGACCCTGTTTTAATCTACCTAACCAATCAATATCATCAAGCGAGAATTGATCAGGGGTTTTTCCTTGAGCAGCTAAAACTTGAGCTGACCAAGTAAAAGTATCGTCAAAATCACCCAATTTAATATTATCTGCGTCAATAAATTTTTCAGTACTTTGAGATTTATTAGGTGCCGTCTTATCAACTTCTAAATCATTTTCAATCTTGAATGCTGCAGATAAAGGTACTTGTTTGTCATTATTTTTTTTCTCTATTTCTTCACTTTCTTTTTTAAGTAATGCTTTTTTTTCGTTTTGCTTCCTTTTCAATTCTAAATAAGCTTGTTTCGCCCAATCGATAGATTGATCATCATCAGTCAATGAAGGACCATTCGTTTTATTCAATGACACTTTATTCTCCTCTGTAAGATCATCATTATTCATAATTGTTTTTGTAAATTAGAATTTTGAAGCCTTCTAAGAACCCCATTAATCATTTTTCTTCCTTGTTCATCACTATAACGATTGGCAAGATTCACGGCTTCATTGCAAGTTACAGCAACAGGTGTTTTTAAATCCACCAAATCAACTAAAGCTAGTCTTAATATATCTCTATCAATTCTTGGTAATCTTTTTAATCGCCAACCTTCCATAACGCTATCTAGAGTATTATCTATCTCTTCTTTCTTATTAGTAACTAAAAGAACATGCTTCATAGCAGAATCCCGAATTTCTTTTTGATCACTTAATGCTAAAAGCCTAGGTAATTCAATAGTCTCAGATATAGAGTTTAATATGTTTTCTGATTCAGAAAGACAAGTTTTTAAATGTAATCTTGATTTTTTTAATAATCCAGCATCCTCATTCAATTCACTATCAACTAGCTCTTGATTTGCTTTTTCTAATGTAGCTGCACAAAAATCTAATTCTTCTCTCCAATGCTGAGCTAACGATTCCAAAGCACCGCTAAGTATAGTTTCAATTGTAAAATTTTGAATTTTATCTATATTCTCTATTTTAATTTGTCCTAATAATAAAAGTGCAAGTTCTCTAGAAATTGATTTTACTTTCATAATCTATATCAAATTAATTCCTTATGAGGAAGAAGAAGGAGATGCTCTTAACTTGGAAAATAAACTTGAAAAAGATGGATTTGTAGAATTATTTCTTTGGTCTGGATTAACAATTCCAGCCGAAATAATTGTTCTAAAAGCATCTTCAACAGATATATTTAAATCCTTTACAGAAGCTTCAGGTACCAATGTATACCAGCCTGTAGTTGGATTTGGTGCGGTAGGAATAAAAACACTCAATAAAGGCTTGTCAGGTTCAGATAAAAGGGATGGACCAACAACTCCAGTAACAAAACCAACACTAAACAAACCTTCTCTAGGATATTCCACCAAAACGACTCTTCTAAACCGAGAGGAGTTATCACCAAGAAAAGTTTCTAAAAGTTGCTTTAGTGTTTTATAGACTGAACCTGCTAAAGGAATACGAGATAATGTTCCTTCACCAAACTCTAACAACCATCTGCCTACAATATTTCTGGCCATTAGACCAATTAACAAAATACCCAATAAAGGAACAGTTAAACCTAAAGAAAGATTGATTAGATCTTGAAGTAAAGGATTAAGAGTAATAAAAGGATTGAGCTGCTTGGGAATGGAGGTCAAAATTGCAAGAACAAATCTGCTTACAACTGTTGACAACCAAATTGTAGTGGCCAAAGGGATGACCACTAACAGACCTGCAATTAGATCATTCTTTAGATCCTGCTGAAGCCTGGAGGCTAAAGTTAGATCCTGCTTGGGAGAGGACTGCACCAAATAAAGAGAGTCCGAACGTTATTTATATACAATCTAACCAAATTAAGAGCATTAATTAATCAATTTGGCTCTTAATGCAAAATAGAACAACAAAAGAAGATTTTTATCTCTTCCAAAAACTTGACCTAATGGACATTTTCAAGAAAAGTAGAAAGAAGATTATTACTACAAAGAATAAGCTGTGGAAGATATAGAAGAAAAAATAAAATTAACAAAAAAACTCAAAACAAAAGCTTTCGAAGAAGGTTTTGATGCTGTCGGAATAGCAAAAGTTCCTGGATCTTCAAGAATAAAACTCCGAACTGAGGCTTTGGAGAGATGGCTAGAAGCAGGGCACCAAGCAAAAATGGGGTGGATGAGCGCAAAAAGGAGAAAAAATATAGAAACTCTTTTAGATGGTGTACAAAGCGTTCTTGCCGTCGGACTAAATTATTTTGTAGATGTTGAAAAAAGACCTAAAGATTTATTAATAGCAAGATATGGATGGGGAAAGGATTATCACAAATTAATTGAAAAAAAATTAAAAAACGTTGCTAAATTTTTAGAAAACGAAAAACCTAATACTAAATGGAAAATTTGCGTCGATAGCAGTGCATTATTGGATAAAGCTTGGGCAGAAGAAGCAGGAATCGGATGGATTGGAAAAAATAGTAATTTAATTAATTCAAAGATTGGTTCATGGATGGTCTTAGGTCACCTTTTATCTACTGAAAATTTAATTGCAGATGAACCAGCCGAATCAATTTGTGGAAAATGTCAAAAATGTATGGAAGCATGTCCAACTAACGCTATTCAAGAACCGTTTGTTGTAAATTCAAATAAATGCTTGGCATATCACACAATAGAAAATAGGGAAAAAATAATACCTGAAGAAATATCAAAAAAAATGGGCAACTGGATTGCAGGTTGTGATATATGTCAAGAAGTGTGTCCATGGAATCAAAAAAAAATACCAAGCTCTAAAGAATCTGACTTTCAACCATCTCAATGGATATTAAATTTAAATCAAAAAGAAGCTTTATCATGGAGTGACCTTGAATGGAAAGAAAAGCTCTCTGGATCAGCCCTAAAAAGAATTAAACCTTGGATGTGGAGACGTAATATAAATTCAATAATAAAAAAAAGTATTAAGTAAGTTGCTAACTAAATTTTATGATTTTTAATAAAACTATAAATAATAAAATTTTTATTTTATTAAGTTTAGTATTTACAATTATTGGAATTACTCCAGATCCTAGCAAAGCATTTTTTCCAACAATTAATGAACCAAATAAAAACGAGTTAAAATCAACTTCTATAGAAATTGGAAAAACTGCGATAAAACTAATTCAATTAGGACAAATTGAAGATGCTACTAATCTCCTAAAACTTGCAACTCAACTCAATCCTAATGAAGAAATTCTATGGATAGGATTAGCAGATGCTCAAAGAAAATCTAATAAGAATAACGAGGCAATACAATCCTTAAAGAATGCAATTAAAATAAATCCTAAGAATGAAAATTCATATTTCACAAAAGCTTCTATATATATGAATTTAAAAAATCCTAAATATGCAATAAAATATATAAAAAAAGGCTTATCAATTAATAATAATAGTGAAAGAGGGTATTTTCAATTAGGTAATGCAGAAATAATGCTAAAAAATTACGAATTTGCATTAATTGCATTTAACAAGGCAATCAAAATTAATCCAAATTTTTGGCAGTCTATAAATAATGAAGGTCTTATCTATTTCGAATTAAATCAATCAGAAAAAGCTATAGAAAAATTTAAATTAGCAGTAAAACTTAGTACAGATGCTGAACCAATGCTTGCATTAGCAATAGCACTTTTTTCTACTTATAATGAATCTATTAAATCAATAAATTTAGCAAAAAATGCTTTAAAATTAAATCCAAAATATGCCTCTACACAATATCAATCAGACCAATTATGGGGCGAAAAATTACAAAGAGCGGGTACAATTTTTTTTAAAACAAAAGAAATGATTAAAACAGTAAATGAAGCAAAGAAAAATACTCAATAAATTAATGTTTAACAAAAACCTGGTATTTAAGGAATTAGTTAGTAACCTAAACAAATCAAGTTAGGCCTCTTATAGAGTCAAAGATGGCCAAGGAACGGCTGAAACCTATATCGTTGCAACAAGAAATGCAGCGCTCTTACCTCGAATACGCAATGAGCGTAATCGTTGGTAGAGCGTTGCCTGACGCAAGGGACGGATTGAAACCAGTACAAAGAAGAATTCTCTTTGCCATGCACGAATTAGGTCTAACACCTGAAAGACCTTACAGAAAATGTGCTCGAGTAGTAGGTGATGTTTTAGGAAAATATCATCCTCATGGAGATCAAGCCGTTTATGACGCACTGGTAAGACAAGTCCAAGTTTTCAGTTCAAGGTATCCAATACTTGATGGTCATGGAAATTTTGGGTCTATTGACGATGACCCACCAGCCGCAATGAGATATACAGAAACTCGGTTAGCTAAAATTGCAAACGATGCAATTTTAGGAGAAATAGATTTAGAAACCGTTGATTTTTCCCCAAACTTTGACGGGTCGCAACAAGAACCAAATGTATTACCTGCACAATTACCATTTTTACTTTTAAACGGCAGTGCGGGTATAGCTGTCGGCATGGCAACGAGTATTCCCCCTCATAATTTGAATGAAGTAGTAGAAGCTTTAATAGCAATAATTAAAAAACCAACTTTAACTGAAGAAAAATTATTAGAAATCATACCTGGTCCAGACTTTCCAACAGGAGGGGAGATTTTACTAAGCAATGGAATCAAAGAAACATATAAAAAAGGAAGAGGAAGTATATCTATGAGAGGCATCGCTCATGTTGAAGAAATGAACCCACGGAAAGGGAAACATAAAAGAAGCGGTATTATAATAAATGAATTACCATATCAATTAAACAAGTCAGGGTGGATTGAAAAGTTAGCAGATTTGGTCAATAATGGAAAAGTTACTGGAATTGCAGATATTAGAGATGAAAGTGATCGAGATGGGATGAGAATTGTAGTTGAGTTAAAAAGAGATTCAAATCCACAAGAAATATTAGATTTTCTATACCAAAAAACTTCACTACAAACTAATTTTAATGCAATTTTATTAGCTTTAGTTAATGGTCAACCAATACAATTAACATTAAGAAAGCTATTAGATAACTTTCTTGAATTTAGAGAAAATACAATATTACTTCGAACTAAGTTTTTATTAAAAAATATAAGAGCTAGAGAAGAGATCGTAGAAGCACTTATTCAAGCCATTAATAATCTAAGGGAAATAATTCACTTAATTGAAGAATCCAAAGATACTATAGAAGCAAAAAATAAATTAACCAAAAATTTAAATATTAATGAAAGACAAGCGAATGGAATATTAGGAATGCCTTTAAAAAAATTAACAAGTTTAGAAAAAAACTCATTAAAAAATGAAATTAAAGATTTAAAAATTAAAAGAGAAGAGCTTCAATTAATTATTGATAATAGAGACGAGTTAATGAAAAAAATGGTTAAAGAATTAAAAGAACTAAAGAAGAAATTTGGCTCTAAGCGAAAGACTAAACTCATTGAAGGAGGAGATGAGCTTATAGCAGAAAAGATAGCCAATCAAAGACCAAATAGAGAATTACAAAGACAACAAGCATTAAAAGCATTATCTGTAGATTCTGAAATAGTTATTCAAACAAGTAATGAAATTAAAATAGTTCCATCAACCACCATAAAAAAATTAAAATTAAAAGAAGAGTATATAAAAAACAAAGATCTAATACCACCTAGATTAATTTGGCCTATTAAAAAAGTACCAAAAATTCTAGCAATTAGTGAGCATGGGAAAATAGGTATTCTAAAATGGGAGTTTGCTGGACAAAAACCAGGAAAAATTGATCATTTTTTACCTGCAGGTCTAGAAAAAGAAAAGATAATAAATTTTATCCCATTACCAAATAAAAAAAATATTAGCATAGGATTAATAAGTACAGATGGAAGATTTAAAAGAATATCAATTGACGAGTTTATGGATATGTCAAATAGAGCCACGACGATATTAAAATTAAAAGATAATGTGAAACTTAAAGCTGCTTTTATCTGCGAAGAAAATGGTTATATTTTTATTATTAGCAATATAGGTAGAATACTTAAATTTAAAATAACGAAAGAAAATATGCCTTATATGGGAAAATTAGCACAAGGACCAAACATGATGAAGCTATTCCCAGGTGAATTTATTATTAATGCTTTAAGCATAAATGAAAATGAATCTAAAGATATAGTTTTAATTACACAAAATGGTTCTTTTATTAAACATAGCAGTAAATCAATAAGAACATCACAAAAAGGAGAACTAGGCAAAA
>QBWF01000026.1 GCA_003283665.1 Prochlorococcus sp. AG-315-I14
GTAACACCATTGATAACTAAACTTAGCTTAAGTTTTAAGAATCTTTTAAACAGCTATACGAGCCCTTCCACGCTTTCTTCTGGTTCTAATAACCCTTCTACCGGTATGTGATCGCATACGCACTCTGAATCCAGATACTCTTTTCCTTTTTCGGCTGGTTCCTCCAAGGGTTCGTTTTGTCATATCTATATGTTGCCTGGATAAGGCTTAATTCTCAATGTTAATTTATCAGTTCATTGTATGTCTATATTCCAAGTTCCTAAATATGTTGAGATAGGAATGTCTCCAGGGCTCTGGGCAAAAGCTTGGAATTGAAACATGCCTCTTTTCCTTGGGTTGAAAATTTTCATTACTACTGCATAATTTTCTTTGCCTGAAGGGATGGGCTGTTCAGGAAATATTTTGATAGAAGTTTGTTTATTGTTCACTTCTATTATTGCTGGCAGGTCATTTAGACATCGAGTCCTATCTGTATATCCACCGACCTTTACTTTACATAAACTCAAATTCTTTGGCTTGATTTTAGCATCAAAGTAGTCTGGAACCGTAAGTGATAACTTGGTTATTTCATCTTTCCTTTCTTTGCCTCTTAAGAAAAAGTAATAAGTTGCTCTTTCTAACCTTTCAGAAGAAGATTGATAATATCTCAGTCTTTTATATCCTGGCTCTGGATCCCATTGATATTCAAAAAAACCAGGAGAAGCTGATGTTTTCGTAGTTAGAATAGAAGCTTCTAATCCAAATAAGAATCCTGTGAGAACTGTTGCTATTCCAGTAAGTAAAACTTTTTTTGAAGTCAGAAGTGATTTGGTCTTAATCATGATTTAATTTTTTTAGAAAAATCTTAATCAACTGAATATTTTCAGGTGATTATTGTGCATGAGTTTTTAGAAATATAATCCCACAAAGGCTTCTATTTCTAAATTATCTGTCTGGGCGAAGATTCCTTGCTTCCCTCAAGTATGGATTTTTGGGGGCTTGGTTTGTTGGTAGATAAACGTAAGCAAGTAATCGAATACATCTCTGTAAATCACCTTTCACAAACATTTGTTGGCAGTCGAGAAGGGCAATCTCTTGCCATCCAGATTTTTTCCTGGCCACAGAGGCAGGAAAGCAAGCATTCAAGTCTGAAGTTACTGAAAAAGTAATAGAAATAATTTGCGCTGGGTTTAACTTGTTTCTGGAGGTAAGTTCGGAAAGCAATTCTTCTACAGCTGAACTAATTGACTCAATTGAATTGCTTTTACAAGTTGTGGCTCCTCTTAATGCATGCAGATAATTTTTTTCATTTTTAGTTTCCATGGTTTATGGCTTGTAAAGCCAAAGAATCTGACCATTAGAATCCAATTCTAATTTGATCTGATCTAAGAGACTTTGAATTAATCTTCCTCCTGGAAGTAATCCTAATAATTTCTTTTTAGACCGGCCAAATGTAATTGGTTTGGTTTTTTCATCAAGTTTTGCCAGTTTTATAGCAAGTAATAATGCATCGTTTTCATCTCCAATTTGATCTACTAATCCCAATTCTTTAGCTTGCTCTCCGGTGAAAACTCTTCCATCTGCAAAACCTTTAACAGTTTCTGGAGTTAAATTTCTACCCTTCGCAACAGCTAGCACAAATTGTTCATAACTGCTATCAATTAATGATTGGAGGAGCTCTCTTTCTTCTTTTGATAGAGAACGGTCTGGAGAAAGGATATCTTTATACAATCCACTTTTGACAGTTTCAAATTTAATGCCAATTTTTTCCAATAATTTGGAAAGATTGTTTCCTCGGAGGATTACCCCAATTGAACCTGTTATTGTCCCTGGGTTTGCAACAATCCTCTCGGCACCAACTCCGATGTATACCCCTCCCGAAGCTGAAATATTTCCAAAACTTGCAATCACATGACAACCTTTTTCTCTTAGCCTTAATAGAGCTCCGTGGATTTCTTGACTATCGCCAACTGTTCCTCCAGGACTATCAATACGAAGCAAAAGTGCTGGGAATTCTCTCTCCTCTATTTCTTTTAAAGCTTTGAGAACATTTTTCCGAGTTTCTGCATTGATTGGACCTTCAATGCATATTCGTGCCATCCTCTTTTTGGATTTGCGTCTCAGGGGCCAGATCATTCAAGTGATGCGTAACTCTATTGATCTTAAAAAGGAGATTGCTTTCTGACCTTATGTTTGTAATTTGGAATTGGTTTTTGATGATATTGCCGTTCGCTTTATGGGGAACGTCAATGGCGGCTATGGCCCCTCTTGTTGATGCTGCTGGGCCTGAGATAGTTGCCTCACTAAGGCTTTTGCCCGCAGGGATTGTAGTTTTAGCTTCAGTACCATTCTTGAAACGCAAGTGGAATATTTCAAAAGATGATTTAATTTGGTTTTTTGTATTTACACTTATTGATGCAACTTTATTTCAGATTTTTTTAGCTAAAGGATTAATGGAAACAGGAGCAGGTTTGGGCTCTGTTCTTATTGATTCTCAGCCTCTAATGGTTGCTTTGTTGGCAAGACTTTTATTTGGAGATGCAATAAATCCAGTTGGTTGGATTGGCTTGGTTCTTGGGTTGGTTGGGATTATTTTTCTAGGTGTCCCCCAAGAATTACTTGGAAATTGGTTTTTACTTGGCAAAGTTGAATCAGAACTTGATTTCTTAGGCCATGGTGAGATTTGGATGATTTGTGCAGCGATTGCAATGGCGCTTGGAACGGTTTTAATTCGCTTCGCTTGTAGAAGCAGCGATCCTGTTGCAGTAACAGGTTGGCACATGGTCTTGGGCAGCATTCCCCTTCTTATATGGCATTTACTTGATCAAAACTGGCCTTTGTTGCCTGATTGGTCCTTGTTTGAGTGGGGATTGATGACATATTCAAGTCTATTTGGTAGTGCTCTCGCGTATGGATTGTTTTTTTGGTTTGCTAGTCGTGAGGAATTAACAAGTTTTAGTACATTGGCTTTCTTAACTCCAGTTTTTGCTCTTATTACTGGTGGGGTTTGGTTAGGTGAGAGGCTTTTTTTCTTACAATGGATAGGAGTATTCTTGATTTTAATTTCTGTATTATTTGTGAGCCAAAGAGCACGCTTTTGGAGTAGCAAGGATGTTAATAAACTGATTGAAGAGGCCCAAGTGAAGTGATGAAAAATGGATTAAGGCTTGTTTTTGTAAGTACCCCTATTGGATATTTAGGAAGTGGAAAAGGTGGAGGCGTTGAACTTACTTTAGTTTCTCTAATAAAAGGACTTATCTCTTTGGGGCATGAAATTACATTAGTTGCTCCTAAAGGATCAAATTTACCCTTTGAAAGTAATAGTATTGACATTAGATTAGTTGATGGGAGTGATCAGCCAAGTTGGCAACATCAAGATAAATTAGACCCTATTTTAATTCCTTCTAATGGAGTGTTACCTAAATTATGGGAAGAAACTATCAAACTAGGAAAGGACGCAGACGCTGTAATTAATTTCGGATATGATTGGCTTCCATTATGGTTAACAAAAATATTAGAAATAAAGTTATATCATTTAATAAGTATGGGGGCTGAATCAATAGCAATGAAAAATATTATTTGTGAAGTTGGTCAGTTATTTCCTTCCCGTTTGGCGTTTCATTCAAAAAGCCAATCTTCTGATTTCTTATTTGATTCTGAACCAATAATTGTTGGAAATGGTTTTGATATGAATAATTATTTTTTTAACAAAAATGAAGGTGGCCCTCTGGGATGGGCAGGAAGAATCTCTCCAGAAAAGGGTTTAGAAGATGCAGTGAAAATTTCAATTAACTTAGGTGAAAAATTATTGGTTTGGGGACATTTTGAAGATAATGATTATGCATTAAGAATAGAAGAATCTTTCCCTAAAGGAACAATCGAATGGAAAGGATTTCTTCAAACAAGAGAATTTCAAGAGCAATTAGGACTATGTAGGGCATTTATTAATACTCCTAAGTGGAATGAGGCTTACGGTAATGTCTTAGTAGAGGCTATGGCCTGCGGAGTACCAGTTATTGCATATAACCTTGGAGGACCTGGGGACTTGGTAAAGCATGGCTACAATGGCTTCCTTGTTGAACCCAATGATATTAATGGAATGATTAAAGCAGTAAAATCAATTTCGAAAATCAATAGAAATGATTGCAGAATTTGGGCTGAGAAAAATGCATCTCATCAAGTTTTTGCTAAAAAGGTTGAAGATTGGATTACTTCTGGAATAAAAAAAAATAGTTCTCAACATCTTTAAAAAGAATTGAAGAGTTTAAACGTGCAATTTCTAACTTTAAAAAAAAGAATTAGAGGCCTTCTAGTTATTTTGTTTTTTGGAATAATTATTTTTGTTTGGCAATTAGGATCAACAGGTTTAGTAGACGAAACTCCACCACTTTTTGCTGCAGCTAGTAGAGCCATGGCACAAACTGGGGATTGGTTGACTCCTCAGGTTAATGGCCTTCCACGTTTTGATAAGCCTCCTTTTGTTTATTGGTTGATGGCTATTGGATATTCAATTCCGGGTAATAATTTTTGGGATCCTTTAGGTACTTGGGCGGCCAGACTCCCTTCAGCTTTATCAACAGTTTTGTTGATGCTATTCATAGGGGATACTTTGATGAAATATCCCCAAGAAAATAATCATTTATATAGGAGAACAGCAATAATTTCTGCGCTCGCATTTGGCTTGTCTCCACTAGTATTGATCTGGGGGAGAATTGCTGTAAGTGATGCCTTACTTTGTAGTAATCTTGGTATTTGTCTATTACTTCAATGGAGAAGATATGCTAATCCTGAAGGAGAGTCTTGGTGGATATCTTGGCTCTTTTTATCATTTGCAATATTAACTAAAGGTCCTGTCTCTTTAATTCTTTTAGTATTAATAAATTTCTTTTTTGCTCTATATCAAAATGATTTTAGAACGATTTGGGAGAGATTGAAGCCATTAAATGGTCTTCTTCTCACTTTCATTATTAGTTTTCCTTGGTATTTAATTGAATTATTAATTGAAGGTAAACCTTTTTTAGATAGTTTCTTTGGTTATCATAATTTGCAAAGATTTACCTCCGTGGTGAATTCACATAGCGAACCTTGGTGGTTCTTTTTATTAATTTTATCTATTGCATCTCTACCATTTACTCCCTTGTTGATTCTAAGTATTGGTAGTAATTTAGCCAATGTTTTTAATTGGGGTAAACGTGAAGTAAAAAGGCCTGAGAAATCACTAAACGAATTTTCTTTCTTTTGGCTGATTTCTGTATTTATCTTTTTTACATTTTCTGCTACCAAACTTCCAAGTTATTGCTTACCTGCAACACCAGCTGCTGCAATTTTAATTTCATTTTCTTTAACATCCTTATATAAAGGTAAATTTCTTAAATCTGTAGCATGGATAATGACAATATTTTTGGCATTATGCTTTGCTATTCTTTTATTTTTATCATCATTTTGGATTGAGCTTCTTAATGATCCCGAGATTCCGGCTTTTTCAGAAGAGTTGATGAGCAGTCAAATAACTTATAAGGCTGGATTCGTTTTCTTAATTTTTATTTTTCTAGGGATTATCTTTTACTCCAGAAATATTTATGGGAAATTGATGATTTTGCAATTACCTTTAGTACTATTTAATTTACTTGTTATTTTACCAACTGTTAACTTGGTAGACAGATTGCGTCAACTTCCTCTGCGCCAAGCGTCTGAATTGTTGTTGAACACTCAGAGAATGAATGAGCCAATAGTAATGGTAGGTGCAATGAAGCCATCTCTTCATTTTTACACTAATAAAATAATAGTTTTTGAAGGTCGTTCCAAAAATGCTTTTGTAAATATTTCAGATCGTCTTAAAAATGAAAAAAGGAGAGGATGGAATGGAAAGCCTTTATATGGAGTAAATGGTTCAGAAACTACTCTTCTCGTGATAGATAGTAGATCGATTGAACAATCATATTGGAAAGGACTTAATCAGGAAGTTTTAGGGGAGTTTGGGGCTTATAGTGTCTGGAGATTGAATAGAAAGAGAATAGATAGTAGAGCTGAAGAATTAAGAAATGAAGGAGTAGTTACAACTTGGAAGACTCCAAGACCTGAAAGGTTCTAGATGAATTTAAGAAATTTATTCTAGGGAATTTATTAGATCTTGTTTGCTACATTTATCTGGTATAAAAGTTATACCTAAATCTTGTTGAAATCGCTTTAAATCAATTACAGAATCTTCAGCAATAGAACTTAAAATATCATCAACACTTATTCCCATATCATCAGCCATTTCTATCAACAAACGCAGTGTCTCGTCTTTTAAGGAGAGATTTACACTGATAGAAATGTTTTGACTGGAATAGCTATTCGAGTTCATAAAGAAAATCTTAAGACATCGAGGGCTGCTTTTGCTTCGAATTCTTGAAAGGTTTTAATTCTTTATTCTTTTGGAAGATTTATTTCTTACTAGATTCTCTTACTACATAAATTCTTTCTTGTCTCTTGATATGACTTTGCATAAAAAATCTCCCTAAGTCAAACCTTAGGGAGATTAAATAGTTTTAGTTTTTCAACCTAAGCCTGGAATTTCTGATTTAAGCTTAGCTGCCCAACCTGAAAGTCTTTCATCAGTCATATCAGACTCACTGTCCTCATCAAGTGGTAAGCCGCAGAACTGTGCTCCAACTACACTTTTAGATTCATCAAAAGTGTAGGCAGTTTTGTCTACATACCCAACCATCGAAGCACCTGCTTGTTGGAAGTATCTGTGAAGCTCTTCCATTGCATCACAATAGTTTTCGGTATAAGTAGAAGAATCTCCTAGACCAAAAATTGCCACTTTTTTGCCATTGAGATTTAACTCTCCAATGTCTTCAAGGATTGAGTCCCAAGCTGTTCCTGACCTTTCAGAGTCAGCGCCTGTATTCCATGTTGGGATTCCGCAGATGACTCCATCATGTCCACTCAATTCACTAAGATCATCAACATCGGAAATATCTTTTGGTGCATCAGCAGAGTCAAGTAAGCCGTGCAGCCTTTCCGCTATATCTTCGGTTTTACCTGTTGTTGTAGCGAAGTAGATTCCTACAGTCATGGAGTGCTTTAAAATTCACTATTTCTCATTTATTTTAAAGCAGGTTTGCTCATTTAGAGGAGATTTTATTTTATTTAATTTAACTTATCCTTTAAATGCTGACTTTTGATACGTCGAAAACAGTTAATTGCTTCCTATTTCTTTTCTCAGAAGAGTGATTTTATGCTGCTATTCAGAGCCTTCTCAATTCTGAAGTCAGTCTATATAAAGGTTTTAAGAGAAGGTGAATTAAATACAGGAGAACGAGGGCAGTGAAAATATGTCTAGAAATTTTCCAAATAATAAGAAAATCGAACTTAAACATTAATATAACTGGTCGAAGAAAAATGTTTATCTGAAAACATTTTTTGATTATTCAATGTTAATTGTATTTATACGCATTCCTTTTATTGATAAAGCTTATT
>QBWF01000027.1 GCA_003283665.1 Prochlorococcus sp. AG-315-I14
CTACATACTGAAGACGCGCGTTTGCTAATGCTTGAACCTTATCTGATGTCTTCAGTGACTTGATGACAGGTTTCTTTCTCTTCTCGTCATAGATTCTGAAATACCATCTACCTGATTTACTCGTCGCGCGTTGATAAATAAATGCGTCTACATCTTCATAAACAAGCGTCTTATTTAGGTGATATTTCGCTTCATTAGTGTCTGCACTTTCTCTCCTCTCCTTCGCGTCTGAGATCGCTTGTAGCGCGATTTGGAGATCACTCGCGTCAATTCCAGCACCAGTTAAAACCGCACTTAACGCAGCAATTGGTGAATCAGTTTTGTGATTCTCCTGTGATTTGTGATTGTTTGTTTTTAAGTCAGTCACGGTTTTGTGACCCATCTGTGACGCTCTTATGTTAACACGGATTTCTCAAGATGTCAGTTATAGCTTCGATTATCGAACCAAGGATCAGGGATGTCGTATTCGTTGCCTATTCTTAACTGTGGGAAAGAGGTGCTCATAGACTATCCAAAGCAGTAAAGTTGAAGTAATTCAAAAGTTCCATAATCAATGATGTAACTAATATTTTATTGAAATAAATAGCTATATAATACAAAGTCATTGTAATTAAGGATACCTTACTTGTTCAAACCCCTATTTATATTTATGATTTATCTATGATTCAAATTCAAAAAAGAAATAAATTCCCTAATAAAATGAGAAGACCTGTCTTGGATTATGAACGTAATGGCCAGATTTCTAGTATCAATAATTCAATAATTGAATTGATCAATATTGACTGATAGCAACTCTTAGGTAGGAGATTTCAAAAATTATTGATTTCATGGAATAAATAGTATTTACAAGGAGTGGTATCATCGCGCATATCCAATAAAAATATAATTTCATATTCTTCAATACTGCATTAACAGTTAAGATCAAGATACTTCCATTTATAATAAGAATAAATAAAGATCCTGTAAAAAGTTGAATAGAAGTAGTTCCAAATAAAGGAGTAAAAATTAACTGAAAGCCAATAAGTATATATGCAACTAAAATTGATTTCCATGAATTAAGTATTCTATAGCCAAATAGGCCCCTGATTGGGAGATTTATTCTCAATTTTTAGTTTATTAGAATTTTATATATATTTTACAGTAACCACCAATGAAATATTTACAAAATTAAAATTTATTGGCTTTCAAGTCATATCAAAGGCAATAGTAATTATATATTTCATAAAAGAGACTCCCAACACTTCTTCCCCTAATGAGATATAGAACTCACTTAAATACTGTATATTAAAAGAAGGTTTTAAAGCTTAAAATGTCTGATTATATCTTTTTTAGTATTTTATTTGGATTATGTATTGGAAGTTTCTTAAATGTAGTCATCTATAGAATTCCAAGAAATGAAGGGATTATATACTCAAGAAGTAGTTGTCCTTCTTGTAAAAGAAATCTTCAGATTAATGATCTAATACCATTGATAAGTTGGATTCTCTTAAAAGGAAAATGTCGATATTGCTATACAAAAATAAGCTGGAGATATCCTTTAGTAGAAGTACTAACAGCTATTTCATTTTTATTATGTTTATTAAATTCCTACCATGCAGAAAGTGGCGAATTAATATTTTACAAGTTCTTTTTTGCATGTATATTATTTAGTTGCTTGTTAAGTTTATCTTTCATCGACATTAGGTATATGATTATACCAAGGCAAATAAGTAATTTTGGAATAGCATTTGGTATTATTTATATCTTGGTTAATACCTATTTAACAACTAATACTTGGAGCAAAGTATTAGTTGAACATTTATATGCTGGTTTAATAGGAATTACAGGTACATACTTTCTCAATCTATTAATTCAATTTGTTTTCAAGAAACCAGGTATTGGAGCTGGGGATGGAAAGCTATTTGCACTTAGTGGTATTTGGCTTGGGCTATCAGGCTTAGAGGTTACCGCAGTAATATCTTTTCTTATTGCAGGAATATCTTCTATAATTGGATTAGCCACAAAAAAAATTAAACGAGGACAATATATACCTTTCGGACCATTCATTTGTTTTGCTATAGCTTTAACATGGCTTTTTGGGAGCCAGTTTTGGATTCATTCATTAAGTGATTTATTTTGGTGGAAAAAAATAATTCCCTACTAGTTATCAAATCTACAAATTTTGCATTTTCAGCTGCTTTTTCATAAAAGCAAATTAATAAAAAAGCATATGTTGAAAAAACAAGGTAAAATTATTAGAATAAAAAAATGATTAAAAAATCAATTTCACCTGCATACTTCTAGTGAAAATGATAAAGAAAATTAATTTAACTCTAATATTTCTTTTTTTGTTAACTGCCTGCTCTCCCAAAAAGAGTGCAAATTTAGAAATTGTTCTTCCACCCACTTATCCAGAAAAATTTTTAAATATTCCCGAGAAGACAAGAGATCCTAATCTTACAAAACTAATTGAGCCAAGTAAATTTATAAAATCTATTAAAGTTGGAAGAAAAGATCCATTTTCACCTGCTCAAAATAAATCAAATGAGCTTTTTTTACCAGAATCATTTATCTATCATGGTCAAATAGCTACTAATGACAATCTAAAGGCATTTGTAAGTTATAAAAATAATACTGGCACTATCAAACAGGGTGACTTTGGAGGAAAGAATACCAATCTCCTTCCAAAAGGATGGAACGTACAAAATATAAACACAAAAACTGAGACTCTAACACTTGCCTTTGAAGATGGAATTATAGAGCTAAAGCTTTTCCAAAAAGAGTAAATCTAACTATATATATTGTTGCCTTTTTTCTTTAATTTATATAATGTACGTAATTAAAGACTTCAAAAGAAAAAGGATGACTCTTCTTCACAACTATCTTTCTAGTCCAAAAGTAAAAAAAACTCTTAACTGCAAACCAGGTGAAGAGGGATTTTCATTGATCGAACTTGTTGTTGTTGTTGCAGTGCTTGCAATTCTTGCTGCAATTGCTATTCCATCATTTACTTCTATTCAAGATAATGCTGCACAAGCTGCTGCTAAAAATACTATTGCAACCATCGTTAAAGAATGTGCTGTGAAGACAGCAAACATGGAAGCTAATCCAACTTTTGTAGTTCCACAATTAAACAGTTATACAGTCACTCCTGCTAATGGGTTATGCTCTGGTAATACTAGCTCCTTGGATATTCTTGCAACAAGGATTGCTACTGCGCCAACTACTATTCCCCAATTTATTAGGTATTACCAGAGCGGTACTAATAAAGGTCAAAAAGCCTGCACTGTCGGAACTAAAGCTGAGTTTTGTGTAAACAGTAAGTGGTAATAGAGAATTAAAAGTTTAGTATTTAATATGAAAATAAGAAATAAAAACAATACCTCTTATTCACACAATATGGATAAGGGGTTTAGCTTAATGGAATTGACTGTAGTAGTTGCCATACTTGGAATTTTAGGATCATTATCTATATCAAATTTCAGCAAATGGCTTAAGCTTGCCAATATCGATGAAGCTATGTCAGTCTTAAATAATTCGTTAGTTGAATGTCTTCAAGCATCCAGGACTGGAACAGATCCAACTACTATTTCTCCTCCTTCAGAGGTTATTGATAATAATAGACTTGAACCAGCAAATTATAAAATAAAAAGTTCAAAAGACAAATGTTCTGATTTTTTTATAACACCTACTGATGAGAATGAAAATTTACTTTTTGAAATGGGATATTTGATAACAACAGCTGGGAATGTAACTAAAATTGCAACTCCAGCAGATGATGAATCTAGTCTTCCTAGATGTAAACGATGGGCAGGACCAAATTGTGGAGCTTCTGAAGAGCAAAAAGCCGCATGGGCTGCTGCCGCTGCTTTGGCAAAAGAGAAAAAGGATTGTGGTGATGCTTTTTATTCTTGGCTAAATGATACTCCCCCTAATGGTGGAACAGGAACATTTAACAGATGGGACTCCAATGCAGAATCTTGTTCTTTGACTACCTACGCTTTTGAAGGAACTATTGTTTCAAATCAGGCAGCAGTAGATGCAGCCTTAGCGTCCAAACTTGGAGCAATTTGTACTTCAAAAGTAGTTGAACAAAAAGATATAAAAACAACAGGCCCTACAACTTTAGCTGATTGCCCAGGGCAAACTTTTTACTTTTGTCTCGGTGAAGATAAGCAAACTGAGCAAGCAATGAACATCTGCATTGCTGAAAATGAGGAACAAACTTGTATCGCAAATAGAGAGCAAGCTCGACAAAATGATCACAAAGGAAAATATGGACCTTTCAGTGGGCCTGGAACATGCGGCCAAACATACTGGATGTGTAACGGAGTACAATTCACAACAGAAAGTGATTATATCGCCTCAGAGTGTGGAACACCTGACACCAGTGATTCAGAGACTTGTCTTGCAAAAGAAAATGCCCAGAACCTTGTTACAAATTTTTGTATTGATCCTGGGAATTTGAAATGGCATCCAATATGTACTAATTATTTAACTTGTATTGGAGAAAATTAATATTTTATCATGAATAAAACATATCAAATACCAAAAATAAAGTCTTTAATAGATGAGCATTTTTCTCTTCAATGGTGTCGAGAAAATGTTGTCGTACCTTTAAAAGTTGAACCTGCTTTACCTCCTAACAATCAAATCCTAACAATTGCTGTAGGAAACATTAGTTATCTAGGAACTATTGGTAATTGGATAAAAAATCGAATCCAGAGTAAAGGGTTAGATTGTGTTTTTATTGAGATTTCTCCTGCAGAGATTCAATCCATACTAGATGAGGCCTCACTTGAAAGAAAATATAATAGCGAATCTATTGAAAATTATGATTTTTCTGATGATGCGGTCTTAAATTCCTTACTAGATGCATCTGAAGAAGAAGGATTTAAAGATCAAAATATTGGCTTTGATTTTGATGATAGTGATGAGGAGCTTCTTATTGATGAAGAAATCGACTTGTCAGTAGAAATGCTAGGTAATAAAATCCAAAGAGCGGCTGCAACAATATTAATTAATTCATGCAGAATGAATGCATCTGATATTCATATAGAACCACACGAAAAGAAAATAAAAATAAGACTAAGAAGAGATGGAGTATTACAAAGCTTTGTAAACCTTCCCAAAAGGGCAGGAAGTAAATTAACAGCTTGTCTTAAGAATATGGCAAAAATGGATATTGCAGAGAAAAGAGCCTCTCAAGATGGAAAGATAAGAAGGACTTATGAAGGAAGTTCACTAGATTTCAGATGTTCAACAGCACCAAGCAAGTATGGTGAGAAAATGGTCCTTAGATACCTAAATACCGATGACAATATACTCAAATTAGATACACTAATAGATAATGAAGATGTTCGTAACAGGTTCAGGAAGATTATCAATCAAGCCAATGGAATTGTTATAGTTTCTGGACCAACTGGTTCTGGAAAATCAACAACTTTGGCTTCTGCATTACGAGAAAAGGATAATGGAGAATTAAATATCGTTACAGCAGAAGACCCTATTGAATATGACCTTGGAGGTGATATCCAACAATTCCCTGTAATGAGGGCAAAAGGTCAGACGTTTGCTCACCTTTTAAGAACATTTTTACGACAAGATCCAGATGTAATATTAATTGGAGAAACTAGAGACCCAGAGACTGCCGAGTCTTCAATGGATGCAGCTGAAACTGGGCACTTAGTTTTTACAACTTTACACGCAAATAGTGCAGCGACTTCTCTTACAAGATTGTTAGATATGGAAGTTCCACCTTACAAATTAACAGCATCTCTAAGAGGAATTCTGGCACAAAGGCTTCTAAGGAAAGTATGCCCTTCCTGTAGCGTTGAAAGACCTTTAACTGAACAGGAAGCAATATTTACAGGTTTAAGAAAAGGTCAACCAGTTAGAGTGGCTTCTACTTTGACAGCCGATGTAAAAAAACAACGAAAAGAAGAAGGGATATTATGCACTAGATGCAATGGAACAGGTTACAAAGGAAGAGTAGGGACATATGAACTTTTGAAAATAACAAGACCCATATCAACTGCAATTAAAAAACAACTTTCGACACAAGAAATAGAGGAAATAGCAGTCTCAGAAGGCATGTTAACTTTACGTAGATATGCTGTAAAATTAATAGAACAGCAAATTACAACTGTTTCAGAATTGATGAAAATAAGTAATGATGAGTATAACTAAGTAATGATTAAAATTCCTTATGTCAATAAGCAGAAAATTAGTTGAATATGCAATAAAACTTGATTCCTCAGACATACACTTAGAGGAAGGTTCAAAAATAGCGCTTAGAGTTAACTCCGATATAAAAATAATTGACAAGGTCCTCAAGAAAGAGGATATGGATCAGTTACTGAACGAATTGCTTGATGAAAAGAAATTAGAGCAATTTAATTTAACTGGCGATTTGGATACTTCAATTGGACTAGATGGACTTTCAAGAATCAGGATAAATGTATATACATCTAATGAAAAAAGATGTTTAACTCTCAGAATTCTTCCAGATAGTCTTCCAAGATGGCAAGATTTAGGCCTCCCTAAGCCATTTATGAATTTAACAAATAAACATAGAGGACTTGTACTTTGTACTGGTCCAACAGGCTCAGGAAAATCTACGACTCTCGCAGCATTTATCAATTGTATTCTTGAGACACAAAAAAGACATATACTTACTATTGAAGATCCTATTGAGTTTGAGTTCAATCACACCGAAAACTCTATTATTCATCAAAGAGAAGTAAAAAGAGACACTAGAAGTTTCAGTTCAGCATTAAAGGCTGCACTAAGAGAGGACCCAGATGTTATTTATATTGGTGAAATGAGAGACCTTGAAACTATTCAACTCGCAATTACAGCCGCAGAGACAGGACATTTAGTATTAGGAACACTGCATACATCCTCAGCTTCCAAAACAGTCGAGAGAATAGTTGATGTTTTTCCAGCTGATCAACAAGAACAAGCAAGATTACAGGTCTCTACATCACTAGTAGGGATTCTTTCGCAAACTTTATGTAAGAATAAATCTGGAAAACGTTCTTTAGCATATGAATTATTAATAAATACACCAGCAATATCTAATCTCGTTAGAGAACGTAAAGTTA
>QBWF01000028.1 GCA_003283665.1 Prochlorococcus sp. AG-315-I14
TGGAGTCATCTTGAATACTATTGGCAAATCACAAGACGCAGAATTGTCATACCGCAAAGCAATTGAAATCAATCCTAATTACACAGAGGCTTATTACAACCTTGGAAATCTATTGAATGGTCTTGGCAAATTAAAAGACGCAGAATTGTCATACCGCAAAGCAATTGAAATCAATCCTCTTCTCTCCCAGGCTCATACAAATCTGGGAACTATATTGAAAAATCTTGGCAAATTACAAGACGCAGAATTGTCATACCGCAAAGCAATTGAAATCAATCCTCTTCTCTCCCAGGCTCATACAAATCTGGGAAATGTATTGAGAGATCTTGGCAAATTACAAGACGCAGAATTGTCATACCGCAAAGCAATTGAAATCAATCCTCTTCTCTCCCAGGCTCATACAAATCTGGGAACTATATTGAAAAATCTTGGCAAATTACAAGACGCAGAATTGTCATACCGCAAAGCAATTGAAATCAATCCTGATTACGCAGAGGCTTATTACAATCTTGGAAATGTATTGGGAGAGCTTGGCAATTTTGATGATGCTATAAATCACTTCAAACAAGCCCTAAAGCTGAACAATGAATTATCAATAGCGAAGGCTGCTTTAATTAAAACCAAAGGCACTATATGCGATTGGAGTGATGAAGTGACTCATAATATATGGCTTAAATCACTTGGTATAAAAGGAACATCTATTTCACCATGGGGATTATTCTCATTAGAAGATAATCCTTTAAAGCATTTAAAAAGATCTGAAAAATTTTATAAAGAAAGATATATTCGACCAACCAAAGATATTAAATATTCCAAAAAAAATATAATTCATATAGGTTATTTTTCTGCTGATTTCCGGAATCATCCTGTAATGCAACTAATTGCTCCTATACTTGATCTGCATGATAAATCTAGGTTTAAAATATATTTATACTCATTTGCACCAAAAGAAGATGAATATACTGAAAGAGCAAAAAATTTTGGATGCATATTTAGAAACATAAAGATTTTAAATGATAATGAAGCGGTTGAATTAGCAAGAAGTGATAAGTTAGATATTGCTGTAGATCTAATGGGATATACTCAACATAATAGAATGCCTATATTCTCATATAGGGTGGCACCAATACAAATCAGTTACTTTTATACTGGCTCTGTTGGCTCTGATACTATTGATTATATTATCGCTGATAAAATTATAATTCCTAGAGAAAATAAAAAATTCTATTCCGAAAAAATAATACAAATGCCAAATTGCTTTCTATGTGATGATAATAAAATAGAAATTTCTAAAGATTCTATATTTCGTAGAGATTGCAAACTTCCTGATCAAGGCTTTATATTTACTTGTTTTAATGATAATTATAAAATTAAAAAGAAAGAATTTAATATATGGATGAACTTACTTATAGAAACAGAAGGAAGTGTGCTTTGGTTATTCAAGTCAAATGAATCTTCAATAAATAATTTATACAAGGAAGCAAAAAAAAGAAAAGTAGATCCCGAAAGATTAATATTCGCTGAGAGATTACCATTAAATAAACATCTAGCTAGGCTCTCTCTTGGAGATTTAGCACTTGATACTTTTAATATGAATGGAGGTAAGACGACTTCTGACGCGTTATGGTCTGGCTTACCAGTCCTGACAAAGATAGGTAAGAGTTTTCCTGCTAGATTATCTGCCAGCCTCCTAACTTCGATAGGACTTCCCGAATTAGTTACTTATAGTGAAAGCGAATACGAAGAAAAAGCTTTATATATTGCTAACAACCCTGAAGAAGTTCTTAGATTGAAATCTAAATTGAAAAAACTAAAAGAAACATCACCACTTTATAACCCAGAATTATTTACTCAAGATCTTGAAAATATTTATCTCAATCTGGTTCAAAGATAGTTTCAGCCCACACCTTTAATAATGTCCAGAGAAGAACTGTTAACAAAAATTGAATGATTTAGCTCGATATATATATCAACTAAACATTCAATTTCAGTAGTTTTCATTAGCTAAATTTTAATATTATATTCATTTGCAATATCGGAAGTTAGACAAGATATAATTAATCTGATCATCAGGTTATTGAATTAATAAATTATAAATATCCTCAAAGTTTTTCTCATACAATAATTTTGTTAATGAAAATATCTGTTCTGCTAAGATATTGAAGCTCCAGACTTCTAAATCATATATAAATAGATCAGGTAGTCCTTTAATAAGAATAATATGCTGAATAACATAATGAGAATAATGACTGATATTAGACTAAATATCCACTAATAAGGAATCTGATTTAAACGTTTTAAAAAAGTTATACTTAGGAGTTAAAGATGGAAATGGAGATATTTTCAAGCCTTTAATAGCTATTTATCTAAAAAGAAAACATATATAGAAATCTGTTTTTAATGAAATACCTCTTTTCATAGGATGGGATGGGATGGGATAGAACAGACAATCATGAAGTTAAATTTTACTAAGATGCAAAGAAACATTTTCTCCTTAGGATTAAGTATAATTTTATAAGCCAGATTATTTAATGAAAGTAGTTCTTATTGGCTATAGAGACTGGGCTTTAAGCGCGTTCTCTAAATTTAAGAGTTTTCCAGTTATGAAATCAATGGATAATCTTAATACCTTTCTAAATGACTATGATCAAAAAGAAAAACTATGCCTGATTTTTGTGGGTTGGAGTGATATTATTCAAAGTTATATTATTGAAAATCATATATGTATTTGTTTACACCCATCTGATCTTCCCAAGTACAGAGGTGGTACTCCGATACAACATCAGAGAATTAATGGTATCAAAAAGACAAAACTAACAGCATTTAGAATGGATAAGGGAATAGACTCTGGTCCGATAATATATAAAACAGATATTTCTATTGATGGACACATGAATGATATATTTTTATCCTTAACCTTGGCCTCTGCTAAGATTATTAATAAAATAATTAGTACTAAAGATAAAAATTTTTTAAATGGACAACCTCAAAGAGATGAGGATGCAACTTTCTATAGGCGGAGGAAATCACAAGATAGTGAGATTACAATAGATGAATTAGTAAATTCTAGCGCTGAAGAACTTTATAATAAAATTTGTTCATTAGAAGATCCATATCCAAATGCATTTATAAAAACAAAGGATAATAAAAAACTTATATTTAAATCTGTAGAGATAGAATGAAATATTTAATGTTTCACGATATTAGGGACTTCAATGAAAATTATTTTCCAAAAAGGTACAAACTTCCTTATTTTTACACAATAAATACCTTCAAACATATTCTTCAAAGATTTAAACCTATTAGCTTTAATAAAGAATTAAAAAGCGGATATATTTACACATTTGATGATGGACTTTTAGATCATTATTATATAGCAGAAATACTTAAAAGTATGAATATACGCGCTGTATTTTTTGTACCTAGTGCACCAGTTCGTGAAAGAGAAATGATTCTATCACATAAAATTCAATTTATTATAGCTTCTAGAGATGAGAAAATAATAGTTAATGAATTATTGAATTTGGTTAAAGCTAATTATGAGGTAAACAATAAGGAACTTGCACATTATAAAAAATCTAAATGGTCTAATAACATATGGTCTGAAGAGATGGTTTTTATCACTCGTATATTAAGAGAATTTAAAGGTAAGAATGACAGAAAGAAGTTAGCTGATGCATTGTTTTCCAAATTCGTTTCCAATGATGAAAAAGACTTTGCTAATAATTTTTATTTAAATATTCAACAAGTAAAAGAGATAGCTAATATGAAACATATTATAGGAGGTCATGGTGATAAGTCTAATAACTTTAGCTTCTGCACAAATCATGAAATCTTGACTGAGATTAAGATCTCTAACGATTTTATTAATCTATTTAATCCAGAAAAAAAATATTATGCTTATGCAAATGGTGGATATAATGACTATTCTATATCTATGTTAGCTAAATATAATTTTGAAAAGGCTTTCACTACAAATATTGAAAATAAAACAAGGTCCAAATTTAAAAACTTATTCAAACAAAGAATAGATCCTATGAAATTACTATCTGAGAAGGTAAGCACCTAGCAGAACTGAAAATTATGCGGAGAAGTCTGATTTCTTCAGCTGAGATTTAATATTGTGTTAAGTTGCAATATCTGTATTTTATAAAATTTAACTATTCAAATCCTGAAATTCTTTCAACTCAATTAACAAATTATAAATATCACCAAAGTTGTTTTCATTCAGAATTAAGGCTTTATTTACATTATGGATTGCTTTTGTAGGTTTAAGATATTTTTCTGGGGAAATATTATTCACAATAAGTATATTCTTAATTAGTTCGTATTTAGATATAATATTGGTCCCATATACAGATATGGGGGGAGATGAGTCAAAATTATTAATTATTTTCAAAGCTATTTCTGCCCATTTTAAAGCAGTAATACCATTCCAAAAATGATTAACATACCCATATATTAAATGAGATGATTTAATTCTAGATAATGTCCAGGAATATAATGATTTGTTCGATTTATCAGAAGCTATTATGGAGGCTCTTATAACTCTGATAAGATCAATATTAACATGATAAGTATTTCTGGAATATAAACATGCCTTGCTCTTACCATATAAATCATCACAGTCGTAATTTGAGTCTATTCCATAAGGTGCTAAGCTTGGATTTCCCTTATAAACACAATCTGTACAGGGATGTATCACCTTAAAATTGTTTTCAAGTAATAATTCTGGTAATAAATAATTAATTTTAAAATAATTTATTTTTGTAATAATAGATTTAGAATATGGAGTCTTCTGAGGTATAGATCCAGAGCAATTTATAACAAAATCAGCATTTTCCAATGAATTTATAAATTCATTTTTATTATCAAGATTATATTTTTTAGGGATTATTAATTGAATATCCTTAGCAAACATACGAAAATAATTGAATACAACTTTCCCCAGCATTCCAGAGGATCCAATGATTGCAATTTTCATCTTCTTAAGGCTTAAAATAATTAAATTTATCTAGAATTGTATTCAGCTCTGATTTCGAAATCAAACAATCTTTTGAGCTATAATTTTCTTTTCTTAATTGAGTAAAATCTGATTGAAATTTTGGACGACAAGGTTTTAAAATATAAAAAGTTCCACAATCTGAATTAGATAATCTTGACATTTCTTCTTTTGTAACTAAAACCTCATGAATCTTTTCTCCAATTCTTGGATAACCTATATTAAATTTTAAATTGAAATTTTCTTTAAATATCTCAAACAAATCTAAAATTTTCAAACTTTTCGATTTAGGAATAATTGATACTTGGTCGTATGATATTCCTTTAAAGATTAAATCAATTGCTTCCTCAACATCAATAAGGAATCTTGTCATTTCAGTGGAAAATAAAGTTAGTTTGGTATTTGAATTTATTGATTTCCAAATCATTGGAATAATGCTACCTGTAGAATTAAGAACATTTCCATAGATCATTGTAGACAAATTTGTATTACAATGCCTTTCATAATTATTCTTATTAACAAATTGTTCACCTGCAAAATATTTTAAACTACCATATATAGTTGTCGCAGCTCTACTTTTATCAGAGCTGATAAAAGTAGCGGCATCAAATTGATTTTCAATTGCCACATGTTTACTATTAATAGCACCATTTGCTATTATCTGTAGTGCCTCTTCTGGGTTCTCATCACACGAATTAATTTGCTTTAAGCTTGCAGCAAAAATTCCAATGTTGACTCCCTTAGATGATCTCTTCAATAAGTCTTTATCTCTAATATCTCCTATAATAAAATGAATATTTGGATATTTTTCCTTTAAGAAATAATGTTTTGCCTCGTCTCTAGAGTATATGATAATTTCATTATCTTTATACAACCTTTCAATAAGACTTCTACCTAAGAAACCCGTACCCCCAGTTATGAAAATTCTTTTATCTTTTGGAATAAAATTGTACACTATTGAATTATTTTTCTATGATTATAGCCACAAAATCGCCTCTGTCTATGATAAATTTAAACCCACTCAAAATATAATAATTATACAAAGAAAAAACTAATAATTAAAGTATCTAGAATTTTTCATTAGATAGGAAAAGTTTATATTTTCAATTTAATCAAGCAGGACAATATGAAATTAAATAAATTATCAACAATTTCTCCTTTTATATTTAAAGATTAAAGATATTCAACTATCTAATCCTTATGATTAAATTCTTATAACTCGATTGTTATACGAAGAATCGACAGCGAATCCAGCCAGTCAAATTATTTGCCTTGCATAAGCAGCAACGCCACTTGATTGGTTATTGAGCAATCCTTTTTGCATACCTTGTTTAAGATTTACTAGTATATTTGCCACCATTTGCGGCCGCTCAATATTGATCTCTTCAAAGTCTTGAACAATTAAATCCATTGCCTTCGCTGTAACTCTTTGAACTTGTGTTCTACTTAATTTGTATTCTTCGGTCACTCAGATCTTTACTACGGTGCATCTATGGCCTTGAGCAAGAAAGTCCGCAGAGGAAACTGCTCTTAGCACCATAAGTGTTTATTGGTTTTGTCATATTCCAGCTCCACGAAATGTAGATTTAATTCCCTCTGGAGTATTTGTAAACACAATACCAACGCAGGAACCAAATAAGGCATTAGATCCCAAGATTGATTCTTTTCTATTACTGAAAAGGTGGAAGTCATTGCTTTTGCGACAGTTGAAAAATCAGAGTGAATGACTTGAGTCATTTGAGATTTTCTAGGCGTTGCTATTTGGCGTGAGCTTATAAATCTGATCAACAATATAAGCAGACAAAGTAATAACGTAAGCAGCCGCAAAGCTCATTAATTAGAATTTAAATACACCTCTTACTTAGTTTATGATTTATGATTTAGCCTGTCTTTCGAAGCTCTTTTCTGTATTAATTAGTGATTAAGATGTAAATAAAAAAGTGGTAATTCTAGAGCTACTGCAATCGATATACTACCTTCTTGAGTGCTAAATGCTATATCATAATTGCGCAACATAATGCGCATTATTGGTTTTTCAGTTCTCTAA
>QBWF01000029.1 GCA_003283665.1 Prochlorococcus sp. AG-315-I14
CATCAATGATACCTAGCTGATGATTTACTTTCGCCGCAGAAGTTTTAATTTTGGCAATTGCATAAATGATTTCTAATGGTATTTTTTCGTCTCCTATCGCGAAATTTACTATTGACCGTTGAGTTTGAGCACCCCATAGAGCTTCTTTAGGGACTTCGATAGTTCCCATACTGTCTTGTTCTATCCGCTTAAAATTAGACATGTATTTTGAGTTTGAATGTTTTAAAATTTCTAATGTGAGTTTGGGCAAAAGGTTTTAACTCACTTAAGTGGATGCTCCATAGATAAACTTTTCCTAACTTATATTAATTGTTTAGATCTTTGAGTCATTGGATTAATGATGGAATTATATTCCAAGTCTATCCCAAATCACTTTTAAATTGGCTTGATGTACCTCGGTTTCAAAGCAAGAAGAAAGTTGATCCATTGAAAGCTTGTTCATGACTTCTTGATCATTTTCTAGATTTTTCTTGAAATCTCCTTGAGGTTGATTCCATGCAGTGTGAGCATGTTTTTGGACTAGTCTGTATGAATCTTCTCGGCTCATGCCATTTTCAACTAAGGCTAAGAGAACTCGTTGGCTAAAAACAACTCCTCCATAAATGTTCAAATTATTGAGCATGTTGTTTGGATAAACGCCTAGACCATTGATTATCTCTGTCATTTCTGTGAGCATAAAATGGAGAGTTATAGAGGTATCTGGAAGCATTAATCTTTCATTGGAACTATGACTTATGTCTCTTTCATGCCACAGAGCGACGTTTTCTAAAGCTGCTACTACATAACTCCTTAAAACTCGAGAAAGACCACTAACCCTTTCGCTCTTAATAGGGTTTCGTTTATGAGGCATAGCGGAACTACCTTTTTGGCCCTTGGCAAAATTCTCTTCTAGTTCAAGCACATCAGTTCTTTGTAAGTTTCGGATTTCTGTAGAAAAACGGTCTAAGGAAGAACCAATTAAGGCAAGAGTTTGCACATAATTTGCATGCCTGTCTCTAGAAATTACTTGAGTACTAGCTGTATCTGCTTCAAGACCGAGCAGCTCGCAGGTTATCTTTTCTATCTCAGGATTAGTATTGGCATAAGTTCCCATTGCCCCGCTTATTTGTCCAACGGAGATATCCTTTTCAAGGTTAATCAATCTATCTTTATTCCTAATTGTTTCTGCGAGCCAACCAGCTAACTTAAATCCAAAAGTTATTGGTTCTCCGTGTATTGCATGAGAACGCCCGATCATTACAGTAGTTTTATGCTTTCTTGCAAGATTCCGAATAGCTTCTTCAAGATGTAGAAGCTCTTTTTTTAGAAGACTTACTGATGATTTTAATTGCAGTGCAAGGCCTGTATCGAGAATATCGCTACTAGTCATACCTACATGAATATATCTACCAGCATCGCCCACATATTCATTCAAATTCGTTAAAAAAGCAATGACGTCGTGTCGCACCTCAGCTTCTATTTCAAGGATGCGTTCAGGATTGAAATTTGCTTTGGCTCGGATTATTTTCATTGCATCAATAGGAACTTTCCCTAATTTGCAATTTGCTTCACATGCTGCTATCTCAACATCAAGCCAAGTTTGGTATTTGGCTTTCTCGGACCAAATATTTCCCATTTCAGGGTTTGTGTAACGCTCAATCAAGCTGCTAGAAATTTAAGTTTAGTTTAATTTATATCGTCAGTGCTCAAGCTGACTTAAGTCTATTGTGTTCAACTTCCCAATGAATATATCTTCCCCACGATTGCTGCCTTACTCTGCACCTTCCTCCTTTACAATCAATTACTTGAAAGGGAGGTAAGTCATTAGGTTGATTCTCTAATTTAGCGAAACTACCTGGTGGAAGAAGTTCAAGAACCTCTCCGGTTCTTATATTTGAACGGAGATGAAAATGACCATGAAAAGACAATTCATCTTCATTGGTTGTTTGTCTGAGTTTTTTAGACAAGACCTTTGTTCAATTCAATAGATTGTCTATGAAAAAAGGTCTATTTGCCTCACATCAGCGGTTTTTGTTCCGTTTCTTGTCTTTTTTTGTGAACAAATGACCCAAAAATCACGATTAGATCTTCACTTGCTGACTAAAGGCTTGGCAAAATCTCGTCAAGAAGCTCAGAAGCTTATTAGAGCTGGCAAAGTTAAATCCATCAATGGTCAGATCC
The DNA here is from genome assembly GCA_003283665.1 of Prochlorococcus sp. AG-315-I14. The sequence goes on from QBWF01000029.1 coordinate 2,161, forward strand.
TTGATAAGCCTGGACAAGAAGTCTTTAAAGATCTTGAGATAAAGGTCAGTCAACCATCGAGGTTTGTTTCTAGGGGTGGTGAAAAGTTGATTGAGGCTTTCAATAAATTCCCTATACCAGTAAAGAATAGAGTTTGCTTGGATGCAGGTATCTCCACTGGTGGTTTTACAGATTGCCTTTTGCAGTTGGGAGCTTCGAAGGTCTATGGAGTGGATGTGGGATATGGGCAAACTGCTTGGAATATTAGAAATGATCCCAGAGTAGTTCTTCTGGAACGGACAAATATCCGTTATCTAACTCCTGAAAAGTTATTTATGGATGATGATCTTTGGCCAGATTTAGCAGTGGCAGACTTATCTTTTATTTCCTTTAAACTTGTGATGCCCTCTATCAAAGCCCTTCTTATTCCTGCGAAAGTTGAGCTGTTAGTACTTGTTAAGCCTCAATTCGAGGTAGGACGTGAAAAAGTTGGAAAAGGTGGCGTAGTTAGAGATATTTCTTTGCATATTGAAGCTATAGAAGGAATAATTAGTGAATCCTCCATATATGGTTGGCATCCAAAAGGCTTAACACCTTCGCCTATAAAAGGACCGGCTGGTAATCAGGAATATCTTCTTTGGATGGGTGATGAAGTTCAAAAAGAACGTTTAGACGTTAAAGAATTTATTATGGAACTTTAATTTAAAGAGCGGATTCGTTTGTATCTCCAGTTCTAATACGAACAACTGAATCAACTGGAGTGACAAAAATTTTGCCATCACCTATTTCACCGGTTTTTGCTGCATCAGCGATTGCTTTTATAACTACTTCAGTTTTATCGTCAGGAACAACGACTTCAACTTTAAGTTTCTGAAGAAATTCAACTGTGAACTCAGAACCTCTATATCTTTCAACTTGTCCTTTTTGCCTTCCAAAGCCCCTAACCTCACTAACAGTCATCCCTACTATTCCAGAGTTGACTAATGCAATCTTCACGTCTTCAAGCTTAAAGGGACGAATTATGGCCTCTATTTTTTTCATATGAGTAAGAAGAACTGTTTAATATTAGAGACTTTTTGATCAAAAATTGTCTGAAATAGTAAGAGCATTAATGAAATTGACATTTAAACCAGCGGAAATGGCATCTTCAAACAGCATATGAGAATCTTTGGAAGGAATCTTTACCTGACCTTCAGCAATAGATTTCCAATGAGTAGATTCAAAATGGGTTTGTAGCCATAAGATTCCATGAACACTTGTGGGTTCTATAAATGTGCCACTGCATGTATCTGAAAGAGTGATATCCATATGAAGCTTTAATTCATTAGCTATTAACTATTAAAAACTGATCACTAGTTGTCTTAAATGCTACAAAAAATCTTTTTTGCTGATTCGAAGTTTTATTTTGTAGGCAAATGGAATAAAAATTGAACGTTAAAAAAAAGTCTTATGTAATGTGGGCCATAGAGACACTATGAAAATGATTAATCAAGAAGAGGCAGAAAAAGAAATAATGTATGGAGAAAGAGAGATAAAGAAAGGAGTCTTAATTTGCTTCCCAAACCCTAAACCAACTAGAGATTATGAAATCTCAATAGAATTTCCTGAATTTACATGTAAATGTCCTTTCTCAGGGTATCCAGATTTTGCAAATCTGAAATTAATTTATCAACCAAATCAAAATATATTAGAATTAAAAGCTATTAAACTTTATTTAAATCACTTTCGTGACATAAAGATTTCTCATGAAGAAGTTGCTAATAAAATAATAGATGATTTTGTATCTACCTCTAAACCAAGTTGGATGCAACTAGAAGCTGATTTTAATCCAAGAGGAAATGTACATACTATTATAAGAGTTTGTCATGGTAAAAGAAATAAACTTTAATTATCGGGTCAAATAGTTTTGATTAAATCGGGTAATTCTTTAGATAGACCAGAGTGGTTTCTGTTACTTAAACCTCCTATAAATAATAATGATTTATCTTCTTCATATAACGCCCAAATTTTATTTGTAGAGATAACACTGAGAAAACCACCAAAAAGTATTATCGCAAAACTAGTATAAACTAATGGAACTCCTGGGTCGTGCTTTAAAAGTAATCCACTACTTGGAATGATACTTATAATTTTTATAAAACTTTCTCCAATTTGTTTGGGATTTTCTTCTATACTTAGTGTCGCTAATTTAGTGCCATTCTTATCATAAATTAGTACTGGTCCAAGTTCATTATTCATGGTCAATAATATAGGTTCTTCGCCATTGGTTTTTGTAGGAATTATGGTTCCCCAAACTTGTTCCCCTAATTCAGGGATAGGTTGAATAGGGATTTGAAGTTTTGGACTATTATCAATTTGGATTGTTACGGCTGCGAGAGACCAATCAGCTTGATATATAGTTATTCCTTTATACCTAAATGGATAATTTACACTAATTTCTTTTTCTTTTATTTTAGCGCCTGGCTCTGCAATATTAATTAAAGAACGATATTGCTCTGCCCTCCCTTTTGGATCTCTATCTATTTGAAAATTCTTTAATTCTATAGTTAATTTTCTCTCTTCATTTCTGTCGGATAATTCTATAGATCTTCCAGGTACCAAAAACTTTTCTAGAGTTTCCCCATTTAAGCCTCCATAGGTTGCTCCAATCATTAAGATTATCATTCCAAAATGTATTAATATTGGCCCTATTCTTCCAATAACTCCTTTTCTAGCAGCTATTCTTCTATTATTTTCTTTAATATTCCATCCTTTCTCTCGTAATTTCTTGGTAAGATTATTTAAACTTAAGGAAGGATTATTGGTTGGTAATGTTTGAGCTATTGAAAGTTTTGCTATTTGACGTGGTGATTTGTAATCTATCCATTTTAAAGCTGATTCAAGCATAGGTAACTGTCTTCTCCAGCTACAAACTGCAAGCGCTATACCTAGCCAACTAAGTAATGATAAAAAATAAATACTTGTATAAATTTTATTAAGTTGTAAAAAAAGTAATGTTTGCCCATTTAATAATCCAATGAAGGGACTTTCGTTGAAATTATTTAAATAAAATTCATCATTTTCTAATTGAGGAATTGCTGTTCCGAGTGCACAAAAAATTGCTATGACAAATAAAAGGAATATTGCAATTTTTAAACTTGAAAGCCAATTGAAAACTTGGCTAATCTTTTTCATTTTATTCAAAACAAAATGGAGATTAAACTTAAAAAACCGACTGTTAATAAAATCACGCCGCTAAAAGGTGGAATCCATTTTCCAAAAGCGCGAAGGGACAAGATTTTCGGAAGACTCGCAGCAAATATACCTGCAATTAAAAGAGGCATTACCTGTCCGATTGCAAAGCTTGCAAGAAATATAGTTCCATTGAGAGGATTACCCTGTCGTGCAATCCAGGCTAGAAGGACAGCTAAAACTGGAGTAGTGCATGGTGATGATGCTAATCCAAATGCTAAACCCGCAGATAATGCTCCCAATTGCGGAGGTGCTTTTTGCTTCCAAATCTCTGGGTCAGGGCCTGCAGGTAGAGAAAATTTGATTATTCCAAGAAGATTTAGACCCATAGTCAACGCTAATAGACTTATTAGGATTGAAAATAGGCTTGGTAATTGTCCATAAATCTTTCCTAAAAAGCCACTTAAACTTCCAAGTATTATTAGTGAAATAACAATTCCGCTGCAGAAATTCAGACTTCTTTGAAGAGGCTTTTGATTGTCTTGAAAACCAGCTAAATAAGCAATTGTAATGGGCAGAAGTGATAAGGAACAGGGACCCAGACTTGTTAGAAGACCACCTAGGAAAACTATTAGTAGTGATAATGGGTTGGGATTATTTAATCCACTACTAACCAATTGTTCTCCATTACGAGCTAGATCAGATAAAGCCAAACCAAGAGAAGAAATAATCAAAAAGTAAGCTTCCATTCTGAGTCCAATATTTAGATTATCTACTTAAGAGTCTGAATGAGTGTTTTTTTATTTACTAAATCTGATGATTCAATAGATGATCTGACCAATAATGCCGCAATTAGCAAGCTTGAAATTAATGAATTTCCACCATAACTAATCAATGGAAGAGGCAGTCCAGTTGTTGGCATAGCTCCTGAGGCAACTGCTAAATGCATTATTGATTGGCCTACTAGAATAGTGCCAGATCCCATAGCAATTAATTTCGAATAATTATTTCTACATCGAAGTGATATTTTTAAACTTAAATATGCAATAAGAAATAGAAAAGTTAAAAGTAAAATAGATCCACAAAACCCAAATTCCTCAGCAAATACAGAATAAATAAAGTCAGTACTTTGAATTGGTAAATATTGTAGTTTCTGCGTTGAAAGACCATACCCTTCTCCAAATATTCCACCGGATCCAATAGCATAAAGACTTTGAACTAATTGATACCCATTGCCTTGAGGATCTTGCCAAGGATCAAGAAATGACATAACACGTATCTTTTGATATTCATTTGAAAGAATACTAATTGAACCTACAACAAACCCTGAAAGGGCAGTGTAAGAAAGATGTTTAAAATTAATTCCAGCAGAAAATGCAATAATCCAGAGCAATATTCCTGTTAGTGCAGCGGTGCTTAAATTTGGCTGCTTGATTATTAAAATTATAATAGATGCAAAAATCGTTAGCCAAAAAACTTTTTTTTCAGAATCTAATCGTTCCCATTGACCAAAAACTTTTGCACTTTGAAGAATAATGAATGGTTTTATTAATTCTGATGGTTGAACTTGAAGTGGGCCAATTATTAACCATCTTGTGGAACCATTTACAGTGCTACCAAAGAAACTTGTCGCAGCAA
>QBWF01000030.1 GCA_003283665.1 Prochlorococcus sp. AG-315-I14
TACAATGATTTAGGTTTGGTGAAAGAAAATCTAGGAAACCTACAAGGAGCATTGCTCAACTACAATAAAGCAATAGAAATTAACTATCCAAGTGAAGAGAATTATATTTTTTATAATAACAGAGGAAACATAAAATATGACCTAGGAGACGAGAAAGGTGCTTGCAAGGATTATAAGGTTGCTATATCTTTAGGCGATGAAGAAGGGAAAGAATGGTTAGATTCAAGAGATGGTAAATGGTGTAAGAAAATGGAATTATAAAAATCAAACTAAAACCAATAAAAATTATGATTAAAAATCAAAGAAGTTTTATTGATATTAGAAAAAAATACGGAGAGGGTGGTCGTCGATTTGTGTTCAGGAGGGACGGTGAGGGCATAAAGAGGAACAATAATTTCAAATCGGGTCCTATATCCCACAACATATCCCACAACATTTCCCTTCTCCCGTTAATAAGGTGTTTGTCAATTAGTCCAGAAAGGTCTCATATCAGTTGATCTCGGCATATCCCACAACACCAGATTTCATCCCACAACATTTCCGAAAATCCCACAACAAAATCCCACAACATTCCCAATTTTCGATAGGAAACCGATGAAAACCAGTAAAGATATATGCAGCGAAAAAAGTAGGGACTACTATCAAGCAGAATATCTAGTAAAAATGAAATCCAAAAACATATATTCCTTTTTATTTTCATTTTTAATTATCCCTTTCACCGCAAATTTAGGAATAACTTTTCTCTCTTTATCAACTGATATAGTATTATTTACAAAAGAAGCAAAAGCAACTAATTGGAATACATTTAAGATAAATTTTGATACAGGTTATAGAAATTTAGGCAAAGGAAAATATCAAAAAGCAATTGATTCTTTCAATAAAGCAATTAAGAATTATGCACTTGATGGTCCCACTTTCTACAACAGGGGGAATGCATATATGGGACTAGAAAAATATCAAGAAGCAATAAAAGACTATTTAAGATCAATCGAATTAGACAGTGAAACAGGTAATCAATACGCTTACAATAATATTGCTATTTCATATGAGAATTTAGGAGATTATAACAATGCTCTTAAATATATTAACCTTGCAATAAAAGCATTCCCTAAAGACGGACTTTATTTAGAAAATCGTGGTTATTATAATTTAGAATTAGGAAAATTCAAACAAGCAGAAAAGGATTACGAAGAGGCAGGAAAATTATATTTAAAATATAAAAATAAAACAAGAATGTATGAAGATTGCCCGAAGATAAAGAATTCAATTCACTGCCAAATGGATTCCTATTACTACAATGATTTAGGTTTGGTGAAAGAAAATCTAGGAAACCTACAAGGAGCATTGCTCAACTACAATAAAGCAATAGAAATTAACTATCCAAGTGAAGAGAATTATATTTTTTATAATAACAGAGGAAACATAAAATATGACCTAGGAGACGAGAAAGGTGCTTGCAAGGATTATAAGGTTGCTATATCTTTAGGCGATGAAGAAGGGAAAGAATGGTTAGATTCAAGAGATGGTAAATGGTGTAAGAAAATGGAATTATAAAAATCAAACTAAAACCAATAAAAATTATGATTAAAAATCAAAGAAGTTTTATTGATATTAGAAAAAAATACGGAGAGGGTGGTCGTCGATTTGTGTTCAGGAGGGACGGTGAGGGCATAAAGAGGAACAATAATTTCAAATCGGGTCCTATATCCCACAACATATCCCACAACATTTCCCTTCTCCCGTTAATAAGGTGTTTGTCAATTAGTCCAGAAAGGTCTCATATCAGTTGATCTCGTCATATCCCACAACACCAGATTTCATCCCACAACATTTCCGAAAATCCCACAACAATATCCCACAACATTTTGAGTTCTCGCACTCAAAAACACCCCGCACAAATCCGCTCTCCAACAACAAATCCCATAAAATTCCTAGTTTAATATTTAAGTGAAAATTAGATAACCTAATCATTCTCGATTAGATTGATAAGTAGGTTCCAAAAAGATTATGAAGTTGAATTTAGTTTTAGGAAGTTTAATCGCTTTAACTGGATTTCTGATTCCAGCAGGTGTGAAATCAGACCCATACTCGAAATACAATGATCCCTACTCAAAATATCAAGACCCCTACTCTGAATATCAAGACCCCTACTCAAAATATCAAGACCCCTACTCTGAATATCAAGATCCTTATAGTGACAAATACATTATGAAGTGCGAGGAAACAGGGGGATGTTGAATTTGGACTGAAACGGAGAGGGTGGGATTCGAACCCACGGATAGTTTTAGCTATCAAACGATTTCGAGTCGTTCGCTTTCGACCACTCAGCCACCTCTCCACTCTTAAAATCTTAGAGCAGAATTTAATTAGGTCTCTAAGAAAAGCCTAAATTATAAAATTAGTTTTTTAATTATCTAATCCCAACCAGATTTTTTCATTAGATTTATTGCCTTTTTGTTATTTGCACCTAATTGATCAATGGTCACATTATCAGGGGTGAATCCTCCAAATTGAGTTACCTCTTCAGTTGAATTAAATCCAACTAAAGGATGCTCATATGTTGGACCTGCTAAACCCATACTGCCAGTAGGAGAAGCTAGAAATTCAAGTAGTTGGATAGCTTCTTCTTTATTTTCTGCATATCTCGCAATTCCTCCTGCACTTACATTCACATGAGCTGGTTTGGGTGTTAAAACCTTTACTTTTCTAGCTAAACTTTTATCTTTTCCACCATTTACACCTGCAAGCATTCTTGAAACATAGTAATGATTAACAATGCCTACTCCACATTTTCCTTGTGCTACTGACCTTATTACTCCAATATCTCCAGGAAAATATGGTTGAGAAACATTTGATATCATTCCCTTTAACCATTCCTTAGTTTTAGCTTCTCCCTTATTCACCAATTGATTTGCAACTAAAGATTGGTTGTATGGACTATTCCTTTTTCTCAAGCAAACAAGTCCATCTAATGAAGGGCTAGCAAGATCTGAATAATCTTTGATAGAACTTATATCGACTTTCTTAGGATTAGCCACCATAACCCTTACCCTTCTAGTAAGGGCATACCATCTCGCCTGAGGATCTCTGTATTCTGCAGGAACATTTTTATCCAGTTTAGAAGATCTATAAGACTGCAAAAGGCCACTCTTTGCTGCGTTACTAATTCGGGCAGCATCAACAAGAAGAATCACATCCGCTTTAGAATTTGATCCTTCCCGCTTCAACCTCTCAACCAAAGAAATACCTGTAACTTCAATAAGTCTTATTTTTATTCCTGTCTCCTCAGTAAATTTTTTATATATCTGTTTATCAGTGTTGTAATGCCTTCCTGAATATATCCTTACTTCTTTATCAGAAGCTTTTGAATAATTAAAGCTAAAAAAAATCAGAAAAGAACTCGCTATTGCCGAGGTAAAAAGACGCTTGATAAAAGGCATTAAATTATAATGAAAAAATTAATATCATTACTAGACTAAACAAGAAGAGCGTGGCGAATAAAACTTTGCAACATTGGTACGTATTCAAGTATCAATTGTTCCACTCTTTATACATTAGAATTATAACTAAGTCTTAAATATTGAAGATGGAATATTTAATTCATCCTCTAATAAATAAATCAGAAGCAATTCAAATAACACAGAAGCTCAAAGAAGAAACTCATTCTTGGCAAGATGGTAGAAAAACAGCTGGTAGTCATGCGGCTAAAATTAAAAATAATTACCAGCTCAATAGAAATTCAAAAATTTCTATTGAGCTTAAAGACACCATTGTTAATAAGATAAGCTCAAATCCGCTTATTAAAAGCTTTACATTACCTAGCCTTATTCACGGCATCATGTTTACAAAAGCTTTAACCGGTCATGGTTATGGAATGCATGTTGATAACCCTTATATGTCGTCTGGAAGAAGCGATCTATCTTTTACATTATTTCTAAATGAGCCAGATGATTATCAAGGAGGAGATCTATGCATTCAAACAATAAATAATACAGAGAAAATAAAACTGTCTGCCGGTGAAATGATTATTTACCCAAGTAGCAAGCTCCATTCAGTTTCTAAAGTTCATAAAGGAGAGCGTTTTGTTTGCGTCGGTTGGATTCAAAGTTATGTTCAAAGCAATGAGGATAGAAATTTTCTATTTGGACTAGATGCAGGAGCGAAAGGTTTACTAGCCAAACATGGAAGATCTGACGAATTAGATTTAATTTTTCAGGCTTACAGCAATCTCCTAAGGAGGCTTGGAGACTGAAGGATCTTTTTATACATATATATGTATAAAAAGATCCTTCATTGATAGGCTTGAGCAATCAAAATAAACATAAACAAAATCAAATATGCGAAAGAAAACAACTGTAGGAATATTCCTCGCTGCAGCCGCCGCGCTTACTACAAATGCTGTCCTTTCAGATTCAACTTTAGCTGGAGATAAAAACAGCAACCTTGGTGGTCTAAAAGAATGGACCACTGATCAAGATGTAGATGAAGAAGGCAAACTAGATCAAGCCGCACAAAAAGCTGCTGATAAAGCTAAGAAAAACGATGTATGTATTCCAATTGGAGAAGGAGAAAATTGTTGGTAATAATAATTTGCTTTTTTCAATAACTCATAAAAAACGCCCCAGTTGGGGCGTTTTTTATGAGTTATTGAAGTGAGTCAGATTAGAATCTGAATTCAGTTAGAATCACACCACCAGTAACATCTTTGCCTGCAGCTTCAACATCTGAACTACCAAAGACTGCAGGAGTAATTGTTACACCGTCATTAATCTTGAAAGAGTAATAAGCTTCCCAAACACTGTTATCTTCTGATGGATCAGAACCACCACCAACGATAGAAGTAGCGCTAACTCTTGAACCAAAAGCAACACCTCCTCTGTTTCCATCAATCAATAGATCCTTCCAACCAAGGCCTACCATCCAACCTGATGCTTCATCTGCATAGCCAGTTGGAGCATCATCGATAGTGGAAGTGTCATAACCAAGTTGAACTTCAGGAAGAGCTCCTGTTGTCTCAGGTTTCCAATATGCTCTCAAACCAACTGCAGTTTCAGAACCTGCTGAAGATCTTGCCTTACCACTAGCTGTTGTGAAATAGCTATCAGACCAACCGTTTTCTTTCAATGCAAGAGCACCAGATACTTGCCATCTTGGTGTGCCGTATTCAAGCTTGGTTAACAAAGCTGACTTTGCATCATCTCCAAATAAACCTTGATCTTTTTCAGAGTCAGCACCACCTTGGCTTGTATATGCAGCACTTAATGCCCACCTACCATCTGAAGAATCTTCAGTGGGTTGTGTCCAAGCAGCGCCAAAACCAGCCTTAGTACTAGAACCATAAACTGTTCCGTTTCCACCAAGAGTGAATTGCTTAGTTATAGGCTTATAAATAGAAGGAGAACTTGCAAGCATATAATAGTTCTCAATTTTTGGACCAATCCAAACAGTGACGTCATCGCCAACTGGGAACTGGTACCAAATCTTGTCAATTTTTAAAACATCAGCGTTGCCATTTGCAGCTGAAAGGTATGTACCTTGTCCTTTGTCTTTGAAATGATCGCCAACATTACCACTCTTGATTCTTGTATACAGTAGATCTTCACCAGTGAAGCTGGTATTCATGTTCAACTGATACATGTATTCCATGGTGATGCTGTCAGAATCCGACTCAGCATCATCATCAACGTATCCAGTAATAAAAGCAGCCTTACCACTCATCGTGGTAGAAGATGAGAATTGGCCTGCAAGAACTTCACCTAGTTGAGCTTCTACTCCATCAACACGTGCTTGAATAACTTCAGAACTAGTGTCGGAGTCGATAGATACCGAGGGAATGTCGGCATTTGCAGCTAATGGAGCCATAAGGCCCAAAGCAGCAGGAGCTACCAGCAAACGCTGAAAAAGCTTCATTGTGTCCTCACACAAATAATTTGTGTGCCAAAATTACTATATTTATTCTAACTTTCAGCCCTCAAAAACATGATTGTATAAACCGATACTTGAAAATAGATGTATAAGTACAATCAATAGGAATCAATTGATACATATAGAGTCCATTATGTCTTGATATGAAGAGGAAATCCTAGAGCTTTTCTTTCTTCCAGCCACGACTCAGCTACTTTACGTGCCAATGAACGAATTCTTGCTATAATTTTTGTCCTCTCTGTTACAGAAATAACTCCTCTAGCATCAAGAAGATTAAAAGTATGGCTACATTTTAAAACATAATCAAGGCAAGGAGCGGGAAGGCTTTTAGAGATTAATTGACTAGCCTCTTCTTCATAGATTTCAAAGAGTTTTCTTATAGCTTCTGGATTAGATTCCTCGAAATTATACTTACATTGTCCTTTCTCAAAAGGAAGCCATATATCCCCATATTTATATCCTTGATTCCAACTTAAATCCCAAATACTTTCTGCATCCTGAAGATACATAGCTAATCTTTCTAATCCATAAGTGATTTCAATTGAAACAGGCTTGCAATCCAAGCCTCCACATTGCTGAAAATAGGTGAATTGCGTTACCTCCATGCCATCAAGCCAAACTTCCCATCCAACCCCCCAAGCTCCTAAAGTCGGAGACTCCCAATTATCTTCAACAAATCGAATATCGTGGTCTTCAACAGAAATACCTAAGGATTCCAAAGAAGAGAGATATGTCTCTTGAATCCCATCAAGAGAAGGCTTGATAAGTACTTGGTATTGAAAATAATGCTGAGCTCTATTTGGGTTGTCCCCATACCGTCCATCAGTAGGGCGCCTACAGGGTTCAGGGTAGGCAACAGCCCATGGTTCTGGGCCAATAGCCCTTAAGAAA
>QBWF01000031.1 GCA_003283665.1 Prochlorococcus sp. AG-315-I14
ACCAGACTTCTCTAAATTAGTTTTTAACCAAGGCAAACTAAGACCAATAACATTACTAAAACAACCATCTATACTTTTAATAAAAAGACCTCCCTTCCCTTCAATTGCAAATCCACCTGCACATTCATAAGGCTCTGAAATTTTAGAATAATTTATTATCTCATTTATTTGTAAAGGCATAAATTCTATTTTTGTACTTATAACTCCTTGAAAAATCTCATTAACAAAAAAATCATTTTTTCCATCATTGGTATTTTCTATCGATATTAAATAATGCCCAGTATGTATGAATCCTATTTCACCTGAAAACATTTTCCATCGGGCTATAAGTTGATCTTTATTTCTTGGCTTCCCAAAGATTTCACCTTTAAACTCAAATAAAGAATCACAAGCTATTAATGCATTAAAAGCTTGTGATTCTTTATTTCCTTTTTCATCTATTAATTTCTTAAAAACGTTATTTCCTTTTTCCTTCGCTAATAATTGCACTTTCAAACAGGGATCCAACTCCTGCACCTTTGTCTCATCAAAATCACTAACAATTACCTCATAGTTCAAACCAATCTGATTAAGCAACTTTTGACGAGCTTGAGAAGCAGATGCAAGTACAAGCAAAATACTAAATACGATAATTATTAGTAGGATTACATTAGATCTTTAATTTTCAAAATAGATCCATTTAATAAAATGTTGCTTATTGACAAAAAAATCATAACTAGATCTCGGAAAGCGATAGAAAGTTCTCCTTTTAATTTACTGTTTTACGAAAATTTGCAAGTCAATAGTCTTAATGCTCAACTGGTTCTAAAGAACAAATCAAAGTTTTTGAAACAAGAATTTGAATTCATAAATAGTTCCGCCTTTATAGAGAGTGAATTTTTAATATTAATCAAAACAGGTGTTTTAAGAAGAGAAGTTGATGGTCAAGGATTAACATCAAAAGTCCGCATTACTCCCATAGGAAGACAAGTCCTTGAAAATAGTCCCAATTTATTCAATAAAAAACAAACATTCATAAGAAAAATTCTCAAATGCATTAAATACCAATTAATACCTAGATGAAATTGAAACTTAGAAATACCCCTTTAATGATTCTTGGCACATCAAGTGGGGCTGGAAAAACATTAATCACAACTGCTATTTGCAGGTTTCTAAAAAGAAACGGAGAAACTCCCTTGCCATTTAAAGGACAAAACATGAGTAACAACGCTTGGGTTGATCATCAAGGTAGAGAAATGGCATATTCTCAAGCCTTACAAGCATGGGCCTCTGGCTTAGATCCAGTCGCTGAAATGAATCCAGTGCTTCTAAAACCAAAAGGCGATTGCACAAGTGAAGTAATTCATCTTGGGCAAAGTGTTGGGACCACAAAAGCAATTAATTACTACGAAGATTGGTTTAATTCAGGATGGGAAGCTATTAAATCAGGTCTAAAAACATTATTAGAAATTAACCAAGAAGGAAGACTTGTTCTTGAAGGTGCGGGTAGCCCAGTAGAAATAAACCTACAACATAAAGATCTTACAAATTTAAAATTAGCTAAATTTTTAAATGCAGATTGTATTTTAGTTGCAGATATTGAAAGAGGTGGAGTTTTCGCTCAAATAATTGGAACACTTACTTTACTTAAGCCAGATGAAAAGAAATTGATAAAAGGTATCATTATTAATAGATTTAGAGGTGACAAAGCATTATTTGAAACAGGAATAACATGGATTGAAAAGGAAACAGGAATTCCAGTCCTAGGGATATTACCTTGGCTAAAAGAAGTGTTTCCACCCGAAGACTCATTAGATCTAATAGAAAGAAAATTAATCAAACAATCTGCAGATATAGAAATCGCAATAATTAAACTCCCCAGAATAAGCAATTTTTCAGACTTAGATCCTTTTTATAACGAGTCATCTATTCAAATTAGATGGGTCGAACTCGGAAAAGAATTAGGTAATCCTGATGTTTTAATAATTCCAGGAAGTAAGCAAACAATTAAAGATTTAGAGAGTCTAAACAAAAGCGGTTTAACTAAACAAATAAAGAATTATGCTAGCAATGGAGGAAGTATCTTTGGTATTTGTGGAGGTTTGCAAATGCTTGGCATGGGATTAAAAGATCCTTATAATCTTGAAAGTAATAAAAAAGTAAATTCCTCAATTGAAACTGAGGGGATGAAACTCCTACCAATAGAGACTACATTTCGAGAAAAGAAAATCAATTCACAAAGAAAAGAGGAAATTGGATGGCCAAACTTTGGAATTGTAAATGGTTTCGAGATGCATTATGGACAAAGTTATTTAATAGAAAATATAAATCAGAATATAAAACCTTTGTTTAATAAAACCTCTTTAGGATGGATAACTGAAAAGAAAGATAAAAGCTTTATTGGAGGAACATATTTACATGGAATCTTCGACAATGGTAAATGGCGAAGATTCCTGCTAAATAAAATCAGGACAAGAAAAGGCTTAAAGCCATTAAATATTAATGAAGAAAATAATAATGGAAAAATAGATAAATTATTAGACTTATTAACAGATGCCTTTGAAGAAAATATAAGTCTAAAGAAAATAATCTAAGTCATCAATGGGAAACAAAAGAGTAAGGATTATTTGGCCAAATGGTAAAACAACCATATGCCTTCCTGGCGAAGATTGGTTCAAAGCTGCCAATGATGCAAATGTTGATATTCCTAGCGGGTGTCTTAGTGGAAGCTGTGGCGCATGTGAGATAGAAGCAAATGGAGAAGTAATACGAGCATGTATAAACACAATCCCAGAAAATATTGATATGATTAAAGTTGAATTTTGCAGTGATCCGTATTGGTAGATTTTGATATAAGTAACGAATTCCTAGACCTATCTAATAGTAAATTATTTCACAGAGGGTAACATAATTAACTTTGACAAATTAGAAATAGTACTTCTCAGATCTTCTAATTGCTTTAATTGAACCCTTGTAATCACCAATCTTATATTTAGAATCACTTATTAATTCTAAACTATTTATAATCTCTTGCTTCCTTTCCTCGTCAATAAACTTCTTATAATCCTCTATCAAGTCATATCTAGGCTTCTCAATCCTTGATATGTTCATTAAAAATGTATATTTATAATCAAGCTTAAACTGATCAAAAGAGCCTAATAGGATATTTCTGTAGTCTAATAAATTAGGTTGATTATCTACGTATTTAATTTCTTCTAACAATCTAATCTTTTTTGCTTTTCTTTTATCATCTATAGCGCCCTTATAATCATCACATTTATACCTTGCATTACTTCTACCACTCAATGAAATATCTTTAGACCTTCCTATTAGGATATCAAACTTGTCTTCAAATGAAATTGCTTTTGAAAAAGAATTCACTGCAGAAGGATAATCTCCTAACTTAGTATTTATAAAGCCACAATTTAGATAAGCAAACGCCAGATCATCATAATCTGAAGATAAGTTTATATGCTTTTCAATCTCCTCAATAGCTCCTTTATAATCATTGATTTCAACTAAATGAATAAGATTTTCATAATTAAAATAAGAATCAATAAGATCTTCCATATTAGATTTTCCAAAAAATTATTTGTCTTAATTTATGAAAGAACATACCTGTTTCCTCGTAAATATGGTTTTTATCTCTTTTAACTTCTAGTCCATATGGATTAGTAAATATACTAAAAAGAATAATTATAAATGTAAAAATATTCTTACTAGATTGTATATCCTGATATTTTTCTATCCTTAATTTATCAATCACTTGCTTATCTAAAAATAATTCTAGTGATTTTAAAGTCTTATCTTTTTCATTGTGACTAAGTGTTGCCATTAAAACCATTAATCCTTTAATTGAGGATGAATCTCCTCTAATAATTTTCCTTACAATACTCTGATATAGATTTTCCCATTTATAAGGTTCATTCCTAAAAAGATTAGCTGCTGGCTCCATTGGATTAATCATCAACAATCGTTTACTTTCTTCTATATCATCCTGATCAGATTTCCAATAATCATATAACGGAGAAGTTGTTGCGATATTTTTCACTACTTTTGCTGATTGGGATTAGATATTAAGAAAAGTGCAGCAAGTCGCCTTCGAGTTCGTTACATATCGAACTACTTCGAGCACTGCTGATCAGGCTTTACCTTGTTATCAGGGTATACCCTACAACGGATTAAGGGCAAAATGGATCAAATAGGATACCTAAAACAAGAGAATTCAACCATCAGGGATTTCCTACAGAAATAAATCAAGCTATATATATAAAAAATACTTTCAGTAAATAAAATATAAATCTAATTATTAACTGCTTTAGAAATATCCTCAGCGACCCTAAAGATAAGAGAAGTACCTTCTATTAAAACTCTTGTTATCACAATAAGAAATAAACAAATCAAGAAATAACCAATATTTGACACAATGACATCAGCGCCCCGTAATAAACTACCTAATGCAAAAGAAATAAACCCTAAACCAGCGCCAGAAAATATACCTTGAAAGATTGCATAAAGTAGAGATAATATTGATAAAGAAGCATAAGAAGATAAATTATAATCATTAAAAATAATACTCCTCAAGGATTTATCATTGATTTCCTTTCGAGATTGGCTTCTTCTTCTCCATGCCGTAACTAAACCAATTAATGAGAATATAGATATGTAGTAGGGATTTGTATTCATATCAAAATCATATCCCTCTCTTAAAACAAACTGAAAGAGAAAAAGCAATAAGAAAATACCTAGAAAAATTCTTTCTCTAGAAGTTAATTTCTCAAGTCTATTCTTTGCAATAGTTTTAACTCGCGCTAGATTTGACATAATAAAGTTTTAAACATATTAAATCTAGTTTGCATTGTTTAAGTTACGGGAAAACTTAATAGAATATTATTTATCAATGAAATAGATAACATCTAAATTATCGATTTCATGGAGAGTTGACATTGATTTCCTTTCGGTCTTTCTTCACATAAGCCGCTGTGTACGAATCGCACTCTACATATTCCTCCAAATAAACTTTCTTCCAAAAAGTTATATGTTTATTCTTAGCATTAGCAGGAAAATCATATTTATCTTGAGAGACTGAATCTAAAAGCTATTACTAAGTTCAGGGATAGGATGGCGAAGGAAATGAAAGAAGTGTCATTGCTAAAAGAAAATCCCTATTTAGTCTCATCTAATAAAATCATTTGGATTTAAAAGTATTTTATTCCTTCGCACCCAAATCTATTGCAGTGGCATTTCTTGGCGTTTAGTAAACCATCTTTTGCCTAAGTTAGTTAATTAATCTTTCGTTGATATACGAGGGAGTGTAGCCATATAGCACCTTGTGGTATCACAATTCGTTACAGAAAAGCGGAGAGGGTTTTAGTCAATTTAGGTGGTTTTAAGACTTGTGGGGACAGTGAAGTAAAGGTTTACTAGATTGAATAGGAATATCCACCAGCACAAACACCACTTTCAAATAAGCACTTTTAGTTTCTTTTTGTAGGTTGACAATACAGAACTATCAACCATATCCATCCAACAATTGGAATTAGCAATAAGAATATCCATTGCCATTTCTTACCTGCATCCCTTAACCTCCTAACTATTATCGAAGGAGAGACAATTAAAGCACCTAATGAAAAGGCAGAATCAAAAATTCTAAAGATTTGGTTTATAACAAGAAAGAAATTACTTGCAAATGTATATTCATCAAAACCAGAAGTTGAAGCAAGTGCAAGATTTATAAAAATACCTTGTATGATATCAAAAACTAAATTTATAAGGATTAGAGATAGGGTATAGAACCAATAATTCTTTCTAGTAGTAACACCTTTATAATCAAAAGGTCTTTTCCAAGCATCAATAAACGCAGTAATTAATATCAAATTAAATAAATTTTCTAAATATAAAGATACTTTTTACCGTAGAAAAATAATCTTATTTGAAATAAATCATCATTCAATATTCTTTAAATTCATAAAATTTTTGAAATATTGAAAAAGATCCACCAGTACCAAAATATCCACCATAACTTCAATTAATATCACCCAGCACATCCACCAGCACATTTATCGGACACAAGAGGATGACGGAGGATTCGTGAGGAATAGTTATCGCTGAGCCTTACTGCGAAAACTGTATATGGACTTATGGAGACTTTCAGGACAAAGAAGATGCGGAGAGGGTGGTCGTCGATTTGTGTTTAGGAGGGACGGTGAGGGAACAAAGAGGAACGATAATTCCAAGTTGGGTTGAATATCCCACAACATATCCCACAACATTTTCCTTCTCCCGTAAATAAAG
>QBWF01000032.1 GCA_003283665.1 Prochlorococcus sp. AG-315-I14
AGCAGATGCATTAAATGTTGATTGTGCTGACGTTATCGCTACTTGCATCATTTTAAAGATTCCAGCCACTTCTCCCTTAACCTCACTATCAATAGAAGATTGCAAGAAGATTACTCAATTTTATGATAAATTAAATCTATAAACTAAATTAATAGTAAATATAATTGCTGAAATAAATGTTAAAAAGTAAGATATAAGCTATTACATCACATATCATTCGCTTCTCTAAATAATGCATCCTGTTCATCTGATATCTTTCTCAAATACTCCATTTTTGCGGGATCAAAATGACTGATAACAGATTTTCCAAATTCAAAAATTTCCATATCTGAAAGCCCTTGATCTCTTAGGCCTGCAAGAATTACAGAAAGATCATTAAAAGCTACTTTAAATAACTCCTTCTTGTCATCTGGTCTTAATTCATTCATTGATTTGATCTAAGAAGAGTTATTGTAGAAAATATATTATAACATAAATCCAAAATAAACTTATATATAATCTTCATGGATATTAAAAGATAAGATTATTTAATTAATAATTAATTACTATTTTTATTCATTTTTATTAAAATTAAAAATTAATATTATTAAGGCTAAAGAATTAATTATAAAATTATAGAACTCATTTAAAAAATGTGCGTCTAACAGAGAGTCAAAGCTATAAAAAGTTTATTAAGATTTGGTATGGCCCACTTTTTTTGTTGAGTTCCATTTTCATTATTGGCGCTACAGGATATCGTATTACAGAAGGGTGGGACTGGGGTGACAGTCTATGGATGGTCCTTATAACAATAACAACTATCGGTTTTGGTGAAGTTGAAGTCCTAAGTGCATTAGGAAGACTCGTAACATTTCTGATTATTGGTGGAGGTTTATTCGTAGTACAACTAACACTTCAAAGGTTCATACAATTATCTGATTTAGGGTATTTTCAGAAAGTAGAAGAGTTAAGATTAAATAGATTAATTAGAAGAATGAAAAACCATGTAATCCTATGTGGCTTTGGTCGTACAGGAAAAGAAATAGCAGCACAACTTAAATTAGACAATATCCCAACTCTAATTATTGAACTTGATTCAGAGCTGAAAAGCGAAGCCGAGAATCATGGTTTTAATATCATTGTGGGTGATGCAACTCTAGATGAAACGTTAATAAAGGCTGGTATAAAAAAATGTAGAAGTCTTGTTGTCACATTGCCCAATGATGCAGCAAATTTATATGTTGTATTAAGTGCAAAAGCATTGAATACTGATTGTAGGCTTATAGCAAGAGCCGCCACAGAAGAAGCCTCCAACAAATTAAAATTAGCAGGAGCAAACACAGTAGTAAGTCCATATGTAGCAGCAGGTAGAACAATGGCTGCATCGGCACTGAGACCTATTGCCATAGACTTTATGGATTTATTGGCAGGATCTAACAGTGAAATAGAAGAAATAAAACTAACAAAAAATGCTGCTAAAATTTCAGATTTCGAAAATAAAAGAATACCTAACGATGACATAAGAAGGTATGGAGGGGGATTGCTTATAGCAATTAAAACTAGCAAGGGACTAATAAGTAATCCTACTCAAAATATTACACTCATCCCTAATTCAATATTGATATACCTAGGAAGTAAAGAACAACTAAAAAATATTAGAGAACTGTATCAACCAATAATTGAAGAAGGGGAGTAAATTACTAACTAATAAATTGAAACTTAAAGATAAAGAGTTCATAATATGGAGAAGCGTTATATGTAATAAGATGTCAATAAAATAAATTTTAAAATATTACATAATAACAGAAAGTATAAATACAGATACTCAATAAAATATTTTTCAACAAAAAAATTAGAATGTATATATAAACAAAGAAAAGGGATTTTATACAGTAATTAGCATATAATTATAAAAAGAGGTTACGAATTGAAATGTTTAATTCAAATCAACCATGGCGTCTTTGGCTATTTGTTTTAGGATTAAACATAATCGCTTTTATTGGTGTCATTTACTTACGTACTAAAGGCATTGATCTTTATGCATTCAGGGGGAGCTCATAAAAGCTATTTGAGGTAGACTAAACAAAATATAAATAATAAATTTATAAGAATTATGGTAAAAAACAACTCAAATGAAAGTAATCTGAAAAAATGGATTGACAATATCCTTGTTGTAAATTTATTTATTATAATTATTGGTGCTTTCTTCTTTCTATTAAGTATATTCCTGAGTGCACATGGATATGGAAAGCTATATGGTCTATTCCAAAAACTATGGTTTCCAATCTTTATTCCTTCTCTAAGTTTATTCTTTACTGCAATTTTGTCAGAGGCAGTAGTAACACGTATACAAAAAAAGTAAATTGACAACCCATCAAGACATCAACTTGTTAAAATAAAAAAATCATTTTGAATTACTTTATTAGTATGTAATATAAAGAATATATTATCATCATGAATTATCAGAAAACTTTCATCACTTAAACGATGGTCAATATTTAGAAATCATAAACTTCTCTAACTTGTTTACAGTTTTCGAGTAAATTTGAAAAGTTTATCTCCCGAATAAATCTTGCCTTATACTATTTGGGTATATAAGTAAATATTATGGAAGAACTTACTTTCAAGGATTTAACGGAAGAAGAATTAAATAGACTTAAGGACATATATATAGCGAGTCGGCTGAACTCTATGAATGAAAATGATCTAAGGCTATTTGTAAAACAAATTATAGAAGATCAAATCAAAGGGACCGTAGGTAATGCAGAAGAAAAAGAAGCATGGTTGGAAATGAAAGAACATTTTTCAGAGGACTTTCCTAAAATAATCGGAGAAATGAAATCAAGGGGTAAAAAGAATGAAAAAAATGAAAATAAAAGTCCTGAAGAAATTGAGTTTGACAAAAGATTAAACCTTCTTGAAAGACAACAACAAAGCCAAGCACCGAAAGACATGTGGTAGGTGAAAAAAAAGATTGAATGGGTAATTTATATATTTAAACCTATTTAGTTGAGAGTATTTATTAAAAAATATAATATTGGAAGATTTGAGATAATAAATAAACCAAAAAGGTTAACATCAAGTAAATAATTACTCTTAGTATTCTAAATCTAGACTCATTTATAAAATCTAAATTTTCACCTGAATCCCTAAAAAATGAGACAATCATAAATAAAAAAGATACCTTCTCTGTACAATAAAAAGAATTACTAATAGAAAGACTCAAATTAGATGAATTCAAGTAATTGATTAAAATAAAAAAAAGAAATATAATAAAAATATAAATTAATAATCTTAAAAATATACGTAATAGGAAATAATTAACATAATTATTCAATATAATTTTACGTTTGCAATCTCTAATCTCATAATCATTTAATCTAAAATATTCAGTTTGAGGTATACGTACCTTCTTATATCTAGTATGAAGATACTTCTCAAAATCCCTGTAATTAGATATATACGATTTAGCTAAGACTTCATCTGGCTTTAATTGTCTCATTCGAATATTAATATTTTTAGTAATACCTATTTTATACAAGTCTCCATTTCTAATTAAATAAATCCATCCATTCATAAATACAATTAATATTATGCTACAGATCTATCATTAAGTATATGAAATCGTTCTTCCATTGTTGGATTATTTCTAGTTAATTTCTTAACTGTTACTTCCTGAGCTTTGTCATTTGCCAATCGGAGATTTCGATCTGCACCAATTAGTGCCTCCTTGGTTTTCTGTAAATGGCTAATAGACTTATCAATTTCACTAATGGCTGATTCAAACTTTCTTGAAGCTAGACTATAATTTTTCCCAAAAGCATTCTTGAAGGTCTCAAGACTATTTTCAAAATTAGTTATATCTATATTTTGTGCTTTTATACATTCTAACTCGGCTTTGTATTCCAAAGACTTAAGTGCCGCATTCCTAAGAAGAGAGATAATTGGTAAAAAACACTGTGGTCGAACAACGAACATTTTGGGATACCTATGGGATAAATCAACTATCCCTGAGTTAAACAAATCACTATCAGGTTCTAATAAAGAAACAAGAACAGCATATTCGCAACCTTTTTGAAGACGATCTTTGTTTAATTCTTTTAAAAAGTCGTCATTTTTTTTCTTGATTGATCCACTATCACTTTCATTTTTCATCTCAAACATAATTGAAATGATTTCATTATTCCTATGATCTATATCTCGGAAAATATAATCTCCTTTACTACCAGAACTTGCATCATTATCTTTTTCAAAATAAGCATTAGGAAAAGCGGTGGGTCGTATTTTATTAAATTCATTTTCACAATGTTGTTCAAGTGATTCTCCAATCATTTTGGTTGAAAGTCGTAATTTCATATCTCTTAATCTGTCAATAGCATCATCTCTTTCTTTAATTTGCATTTCATATTTTTCTTTAATCGACTTCTCTGATAATTGTTTCTCAAGCTCAGCTTTATCTAAATTATTTTTAAGTTCATTATATCCCTGCTTTAATTCACTAATCGCACTAGAAACAGCTAGCTTTTGGGCATATTGACTAGTTTCTTTAGTCTTCTCAAGCATATAAGCTATTGAATCACGCTCTTTCTCTAAGGAATTCTTAGCATGATTAACAGCTAAATTTTTATCTACTTCAGCAGCAGATAACTTTGACTGAAGATACTGAATTTTATTTTTTTGAATAGAAGAGCTCTCTTGCATTTCCATTTTTAAATTCTGAATAGCAAGCTGAATAGATTTGTTTTTATCCTTTTCTGCTAAATCAAGTCTTTTTTTCAATTCCTGCTCAAATTCAGCGTCTCTGATTTGCTTTAGAATATTTGAATAATTATTCTTATCAATTCTGAACAATTTTCCGCATTCTGGACAGTTGATTTCATTCATACAAAAGAATCTGGTAAGTAATCATTGAATAATCTATTTTTATCCTTTTATTCAAAGGCAAGCAAGGATTATGTTTAATCAGAGCCCTAAAATAAAAGAATGATACAAAAAGTGCTCTAAATCAGTAAAAATCCTTATATAACTCAGCTTATGTCAATAAAAATCTAACTAGAATCCAAATGCTTCCTATAAAATCTCA
This sequence comes from Prochlorococcus sp. AG-315-I14, assembly GCA_003283665.1. Next base: position 5,063 of record QBWF01000032.1, read on the forward strand.
AGGGCTCGTAAAACATACTTAATTTAAAATCCCGCTGTGACTAGTTACAAATGCTAGATAGTAATATTAAATTCGCCATTAAGACGTTTTCATTGCAAATGAATCAATTAATATTCCAAACAATATAAGATTGGTCAAAATTTGCATTAAAGTATCGAGATTTCACAAAGAAGTAGAATATAAATAATTGAATGCAAGACATAGATCAAAGGTTGAAGAGAATTGAAAAAAGTAATCAAAATGCTCATAAACAACTTAAATCAACATAATGTCATGATTGTTTGGGAACTAATTTGAATGATTTATTTCAGTGATACACATAAAATAAACGAGTAAACAGCTATGAAAGAAACAACTATCTAATAATTTTTGCTAAGTATGGAAAATATCTAACAATTTTAAAATATAATTAATAAAGTTAATATATTTCGATGTTCTTATCACACATTGCTCTTGCACACTCAGAATTTGGTCTAAGTCATTTTACAACTGACCTCATCTTAGTTCTTTCATTTGCTGTAGTGACAGCTCTACCAATGTCATTGTTGCGTCCGCACATACAAGAAAAGAATGTAAAAAGTTCATCATTTCAATAATATATTTGAAATATACTGGAATAAA
>QBWF01000033.1 GCA_003283665.1 Prochlorococcus sp. AG-315-I14
TTTATATTCTCGTACAGATATAGAAAAAAACAAATAAATTAACTTATTGATAACATTATCATTAGTCGGAGCCCACAAAAAAAAATAAAGACCTTAAATTGCTGATATTAATGACTTTCTAATAAAAAATGAAAATTGGGGAGCTATTAGGATATTGAATATTGATAAATTCTTTATATTTTATTTAAGAATTTCATGGACGCTCTAAAGGAATGGAAGGATTAGCTGAGATAGGTTTCTTGTAATAAGTATATTCAGGAGCCTCTGCATCAGACAAAAAGCTATTTAAGTTAGACGAGCATATATGCTCTCCTGCCATCCAACCCTTTGTAGATCTAGCTGAAGTACGATCAATTGAATTAGACATAAATTTATCCAACGATTTATAAAATATACATGAAGTTGATTTAATGCATGAGCATAAATGCCTGACACAAAATAAAGCAATAATAATAAATCAACTAAATTAAAGTATTAAGGGATAAAAATAACATTAATATATATTATGAAAAACAGTCTATTATAATATAGATACTATAATTTAGTAAATTGAATAAAGTTAAATGGTTTCTATTATCGAATATTTATTATTAATAATGTTCTTGTTAATTTGTGGCGGATGGGTATTTAAAGCATTTATATCGTTACTTGAGGGTAAACCAGTCAATTTCAACATAGTAAATCCATTAAATCTCAAAGCAAGATGGCCTAAAGAAAAAAAAGATTAATAATAATATAATCTCCAATTAAGACTCAAAGTTAATTAATTAATACCGAGAAATAATATGCGATTTATTAAAATATGATCGTAGTTTTTATCACACTAGTCTGTATCAATCTTAATTATGAATACTATTTGATCTTATGCCTGTAAACAATAGGCAAATCAAAAAAAATTTAGAACTATTAATATATCAATATTGATATTATAAAAATGAAACTTTAGTCCTGAAAAAAAATAAATCAGGTATGATTGAGAAAAACTACATCCTAAAAATGAAAGCTAAAGAGTTCATAGCAACTAACAAATACTTTATTTTGGCCGGTTTCAGCACGGTTTCTATCATAATCACTTCACTATCAATAATCTCAGTATCAAAATCTGTCAAGGAATTATCAAGTTCCCTTTTATCAATTTCCACATGGGCTGATAATCAAAATGAATGTATTGAAAGAACTTTCCGAATAGATGGCAAAAACACTCAAGGTATACCATCTAAAGTATGGAGTTGCAATGGTGGGGGCGAATAGATATTTAGATAAAATGGAAAAGCATAACTAATACTCTCCCCATCTTTTACTAATATCAAAGCCCCATCTATTCGCTAGTGATACTAGATCATCATGGGAATTACAGTTAATAATTAATGAATGTCTATCAGGACTTTTCTCAATAAATTCAACAAATTTATTCAATTGGTTGATTTTATTTAAGAACTGATCATAATCTTTTTGACTCATTTTAATAAAACTGATTAATATCTAATTATAATATTAATCATCTTCGATCAGCGTTGTGATCTATCTGTACTTTAATATCAAATCTAGACCATATACCAATACATATCAGTATTAAACCAAGACAGGTATTAAGAGATACAATTTCCACATCCAACTATATATTATATAATTTTAATTATAGCCTCTATTTTAGACTAAGGAAAAAAAGAATTATAGAATGTAAAGAATGCTTTATGAGGTGTCATTATTCAATAATATAAATCAAGCTTAAATTAAGATTAAGTTTGTTTATATGGCTGTTGCCAGATATACCTATCTATATTCTTATCCTTTTTAACTGCTACACAATTAGATGCTATACGCCATAAAGATTTATAGATAGGTGAAGGATTAAATAAATAAACTTTTGGGAATTTTTTCTTAATGATCTTAGTAGCAATAACAGCATGATAATGAGGGATAGTAGGTTCAATATGATGTATTACATGTGTTGATCCAATATTATGGTGAAGTAAATTAATAATTTTGCCATAAGGTCTATCAATAGATAAAAAAGCTCCTCTCATATAAGAAAATTCGTCTCCCCCAAGATGAGGAACATCTGTATCTGTATGGTGTAGCCAAGTATAAATAACAAGCCAAATGTTGACGACAATTAAGGGACATAGATAAAGAGTAATCATAGAATATATTCCAAAGTATATTGTCCATATAATTAACATAGAAACCATAAATAAAATCCCCCAATCTGATGCCCACACTTTTTTTGACCAAATTCCAGGCCATAGTTTTCTTGAGAATGGAGCTATAGGCCAAAAATGATTACTCGTCCCATAGCGAGGTCCACCAGTTTTTCCAGCCAGGAGATAAGCAGGCCAGCCAAATATCAAATGAAGAATCAATTGCATAGATCCATATATCGTTTTACCCAAAATTAGTGATGACTCCATTTCTTTCGTTCCTCCTGGGTTTTCAATTTTTCCATCACCAGAAATAACAAGGGGTACATGAGTCTCACCATCGGTTACATGATTAGTAAAGGCGTGATGAACTGCATGTGACCTTTGCCATGAGAAATAAGGAACTAACAAGAATGAATGCAAGACGTATCCAACAAATGTTTGCAATTTACGGTTATCTGAGAAGGCTCCATGACCGCACTCATGTGCAATCACCCAAAGGCCCATAGCTGTTGTGCCAGAGAAAAGAGAATAAAAAAACCATAAGGGAATCATGCTGCTAGTTAAAGGTATAGAAAGGCCGAGTAACACGACAAAGAACTGAATAACAACACTCAAAGCCAAATACGAAAGAGATCTTTTCGTCTGACGACTAAAGCAAATTTTTGGGAGTACTGATCTAACTTGTGACCTAGAAGGAATATCTTCCAAAGATATATTCATTGCTTGTCCTTTCAGACCAGAAGGCATAAATTTCAGATTTTTAGGGTATTCACTCACTAGATTTTCATTAAAGGTCAATTTCTTAAACTTTTATTAGTGTGTTTAAAAGCTATTAAACAATAACTCAAACAGATGGCGTGAAGTCAAGTAAACACAGTCATTCATTAACGCGTATTAAAAAAAAATTCAACATTATAAAATATAGCAAAAAAAAAGCCTATGAAAACAAAATACTTTCATCTAGAATCATTCTAATCTTATAATGAAAAACTCAATTAAGAATACAATAAGAAATAATGTGTTAAAAAGATTAATCGTCTTTTTGAGGATAAACAACAGTTCCATCGCTCTTTCGAACTGGCTTAGAATAAAGAACTCTTAATAATCCTTTAGTGTCCATATTCGGACCTGTAATAAAGAAACTAAATATAAAAAACCCCCCAAATAATGAGACTAAGACTATAATAAAAGGGTTTAATCCCATTTCAGAAAATGATAGTGAGAAGAAAATCAATAAAGATGAAATAGATGAAAACAACATTCCAAATAAAATCCTGCTAAAGAAATTTTATTTTAGCTTAAGGATAAAGCAGATAAATCTTATATATATTAATACAAACTGGAAGTAACTGTAAGCTAAATAGATATAAAAGAGTAATAAAAATTACTTTTAAGTAATAATTAAATCACATCAAAGAAATGTATTAATAAAATTATAATTTAAAGCTGATATAAAGGGTATTTCTTATGAATAATAGAACCGTTTAAAAGATGGACAAGGTAAGTATTTTTATTTTTCATAAAACTAATACTATTGGAGGGTTCTCCATTAACAATATGAAGAGCACACCCACCCTCAATTGAAATACAATTATCTAATTTGTGTTCATGAATTAATTTCTCTACATATGGCTTACGTGATAACTCTTCATCATAATGAGGACAGCAAGTCCCTTTAACAAAATCCAAACAAGATAATAATTTCAGTTCATCATTCCATGAATCAGTAATACCATTAGAAAACCAACAAATTGCTCCAGCACTTACACCGCTCATAATAACACCGTTTAAATAAGCCTCATGCAAAACCTTATCAATTCCCCACTCCTTCCAAACTGCTAACATACTTTTAGTATTGCCACCACCGACAAAAATAATATCCTGAGAGTTTATATGGGATTTAAAGTCTAAAGTCCGATTAAAAAGGTCGATATGTGATGGAATACATTTCAAATTTAGAAAAGTTGAATAAAATCGGACAATATAACTGTCATTATCTCCTGATGCTGTTGGTATAAAACAAATTCGAGGTAAAGATTTATTAGATAGAGTAAGTAAATATTTTTCAATTAAGAAATGGCTAACATTCCTTCCAAAGCCACCACCACCTATTGCAAAGATTTGCTTATCCAAGATGATTCAAAAAACTTGTATTATACTTTAGTATATAAATTATAAAAACAGAATCATGGAAAATGATTGGTTACATGAGTTTCAAAGATATATTAAAAAGTTTACATTGCTGATATTTATTGCAATAAGTATCATTGTATTGATAATAATTCTCACATAATTACATATAAGAATAATTTTAGATAGTGTAAAAGCATTTACAATCATAATGATGAAATGCTTACCTAAGACTATCATTAATACAAATCAAATACAGTTAGATTAAACTTAGAATAAATCATGACAGTAACAGCCACGTACTACGGATCCAATGGATGGCTTATTGAATTAGATAAAATGAAAATAATAATTGATCCATGGCTAATAGGAACTTTACGCTTCCCTCCCGGCGATTGGTTTTTTAGAGGGGAATTAAATAAGCAAAATAAAATACCGGAAAATATCGATATGATTCTCCTAACACAAGGGCAACCAGATCACGCACATCCTCCTACTCTAAAAAAGTTTGATAAATCAGTTCCTGTTATTGGATCAGAGACAGCTATTAAAATAGTTACTAAATTAGGATTTAAAGAACTGAATACATTATATCCTGGTGATAAGTTTGTAAGGAATGATCTGATAATTGAAGCCACATCTGGAGCACCTGTACCAAATGTGGAAAATGGCTATATAATTACAAACCACTCAAATTCAATTTACATTGAGCCTCATGGCTTTCTTGATAAAAAAATCAGGCAACGGCAAATAGATGTTTTAATTACACCTGTGACTGATTTAGCACTACCAATCGTTGGGAAATTTATAAAAGGGAAATCTATATTACCTAATCTGATAAAGCTATTCAATCCCTCAACTATATTTGCAAGTACTACAGGGGGAGATATAAACTTCTCAGGGGTTCTAAGTAACTTAATAAATACTGAAGGTTTACCTGATAAATCATCATTAAATATAGATCCGGCTATAGAATTTATAAATCCAGAGCCTGGTATAAAATACGAGTTACAAGGAAAAAAGAAGAAATGATAAAATAAATAATTAATTATTATCTTCCTGTTTATTATAAAAGTCTAGAACATCATGCAGCATTTTAATAACAACTGAATTTGAACATTTTGTTCTCTCTTGAAGTCTTATGCAGGCTTCTTTGATATTAACAAAAGCATCCTCATAAATTTCATCAACAATAGAATC
>QBWF01000034.1 GCA_003283665.1 Prochlorococcus sp. AG-315-I14
ATATTCTTATTGATCTTGGATTAGGTTCCTTTATTAAAAGTAAATTCACTCAGTTAATTGAATTTAGAAAAGAAAATGTTCTTGATAAAAGCCCTGCTTTTGCTTAATTAAGCCAAAGAATAAAAACAGACATAAGATACTTTTCATTGACTAGAAAAATGGCAAAAATGATTGATATAAAGGAACCGCAAAATCAGACTAATCATCAAATGTTTGATAGCAAATTGGTATCGGAATCAATCGGGGATGGGGGGGATGAGATCAGTCTTAATTTATACTGACATTCCGAATAACAACTATAAAGGAATAAAAGAGCTAAGACTCAATACCTGAAGGGAAAATCCTATCCCTAAGCAAGAGTTCCTGAACAAATTTTTCTATTTGCTCATAGAATCTGAAGAACAAATTCCACCGCATAAAATTGCAAAAGTTCTTAGAAATTATGCAGAGAAACTCAATGGATGAAATAAAAGAGCCAAAGCGCATTCTCGAGAAATTTGGCAAATGGGCTCCAATTCTCGGAGGTCTTTGGGTAAGTTCTCATATTGCTGTCCCATTGCTCCTATTACGCATCCCCGCGGCTCAGAAATACTTGATAGGACTAGAGAGCAAGCTTCCTTTTGATCTTCCAGGGGTTGGCTAAATGAACTTCTCTGAACACTGGGCAATTTTTTTTTGTTATTAGTACTTTGCCTGGCTTTATATCAATCGTTCCGATTTTTGATTAACTTAGGTAGTTTATTAAGCGATTAGACATTTGTTTTAATTAGCAAAAGCCGTAAGATTTTTGACTGAGAAAGTAAGTAGTACAAGCAAGATATCTCAATACAATATTAAGATTGCAGATTGTCTAGTAGAATTGTGATCTAGAAAAAGAAAATCGACTGTACATGGCAATAGGAATAGAGAATTTAGTAAATTCATATATAAAAACCTCAGCTATAAATAATTTTAATGGAAAGGAAACAATAAAATATTATATTCATGATTCGACAGGCTGGCAATATAATCTAAATGAGAATATCAACGCTTGGACATACACTTACAATCACCTCCCAGGAGAAGAAAATTATATTGATTATGTATTTAATAGTATAGATCCCTATATTAGTCTGGATTTTGAGAAAGTTTATTCAGCCTCAGAAGGTGATATAGATATATACATGTTAGGGGAGCATAGCTCACCTAGTTCTTTAGGTTTTGCAACTTTTGATCAAAGTAAAACAGAAGTTTATTGGTATGCAACATCTCAATATTACTCTATAGGTTATGGAACATTAAAAGACGATGATGCTTATACATTAATACATGAAATTGGACATGCTCTAGGACTTTCGCATCCTCAACTAAATGGAGTGGATGATCCAAACGGTAATTGGCATGATAGTGATGATACTGTTATGTCTTATAACTATTCTCCTTCTTCAACTCCTCCTAATTGGAAAACACTTGACATTCAAGCTCTTCAAAATATTTGGGGACCCGAGGCAGACAGTATTGCACCTTTAATTCAGGGTCCAGTTGGAAGTGCAGGTGATTCATCTAGTGGTAAAACAATTGATGAAAATACGACGACTGTTCATACCTTTACTGCGAATGAAACTGTTACTTGGTCAATAAATGGAGGTAATGATCCAAGTTTCTTTTCAATTAATTCAACAACTGGCTTGTTAACATTTAATAATGCTCCAGATTATGAAAATGCTCTTGATAGCAATGCAAATGGGATTTATTCAATATACGTAAAGGCTACTGATAGTGCTGGCAATTCTTCTAGTCAATGGGTTGAAATTACAGTTGCAGATGTTGTAGAAGACACAACAGCACCATTAATTAGTGGTCCATCAGGAAGCGCAGGTGCATCAATTAGTCAGAAAGTAATTGATGAGAATACGACGACCGTTTATACATTTACTGCGAATGAAACTGTTACTTGGTCAATAGATGGAGGTCTTGATCCAAGCTTCTTTTCTATCAACGCCTCAACAGGTTTATTAACATTTAAGAATGCGCCTGATTATGAAAATCCTCTTGATAGTAATTCAAATGGTGCTTATTCAATAATTTTAAAAGCGACAGATAGTGCTGGCAACTCATCTAATCAATTTGTTTCAGTCAGCATTGCAGATGTATTAAATGAAGTAGGTGATACAGTAAAACCAATAATTTACGGGGTAAACGGTGTAACTACTGCTAGCAGTTTTTTATCGATAAACGAGAATCAAACCTATATCAATACGTTTGTTGCAAGTGAAGAAGTGACATGGTCACTTAAATCTTCTTGGGATCAAAATTCTTTGTACAAAATTGATCCAGTTTCTGGTGTTCTGAGCTTTAAACAAGCTCCTGATTTTGAGAATCCTTCATCATTTAGCAACCCTCACACCTCATCTCAAATTAGTTTATATCCAATAGTCATAGCGACAGATCCAGCAGGTAATTATCAACAGCAAAATATGATGTTGTTAATTAATAATATTGAAAATGAAGTCCCAATTACTTCGATAGCTGCTACGTCTACTGAATTACAGCAGTTATACATAGGTTATTTTGGTAGACCTTGTGATCCAACAGGATTAGATTATTGGTTAGATCAAAAAGTTACTAAAAAAGCTTTTGCAGCAAATATGTATTTGCAACCTGAATTTAATTCAGTGAATGGCAATCTTAGTACTATTGCACAAGTCAATCAAATCTATTTAAATCTTTTTAATAGAGAGGGGGATGCTGCAGGTTTAAATTATTGGGCTGGACAAATTGATGCCGGAAATCTAGAGCTTGCTTCGATTGCCAACGATTTAACATGGGCGGCTCTAAATAATGCTGGAAGTGAAGTCGATGGAAAAACCTTAAATCACAAAGCAAATGCCGCTATTTTGTATACCTACGAAATTCGGAATGATACTGCATCCATACTGGCATATCAACCTAGTTCAACTAGTCCATGGGTTACAGGAAATAATCTCACAGAAGCAAAAACATTCATTAATGGAATCGGCAATTCAAAAGTGGCAACGATTTCAGAAATCCAAAGTAGTATTGGAAAATTCACTACTACAGCAAATAGATTCCAGTTGTCTCATGGCAATAATCCAATAGATAATATTACTGGTCTGCAATTAAATAATTTACCAGATGACTTCTTGGAAAACCTAAGGCAATATAATATAGCTAATTTCAATCAATCCATTATTAAATATTCACAAGAACCTAATCATCAAATCAATTATGTAAAAATTTCAGATCAACAATATACACCCAATTTGTATATAATTGATGAATGCAATGATTGGGTAGGTCAATCTGATAATAGAGAGGAAACAAGATATGAAGTTCTCCTAGGTTCCTCTCTCTCAGCAGAAAATCAATTAGTCATTTGTGATACGAGTGGACTAGCTTAATCATATAAAAAACTATAGGATTCTTCTTTCTCATCCTCATATTCCTTAAATCCATCACTCCATCAATATCAAACACCAATCTCTTTTTCAAAAGAAATCTCCTCGCATTAGCTATAAGTGATAGTGGTGCTCAACATTGACACTTATAGAGAAAGAGAAGATGCGATAAAAGAAGAGAAACAAAAACAGCTCTTTCACATACAATCCATATTAATTTGATCTTTCTATCGGAATGCACCCTCTAACACAATTGATATTTAAAGGAGTGTGCCAACGTGAATCATCTCCTTCAAGTTCAACTGAACCACTAATTTTTATACTTTGATCATATGCGCTCACTGTCATTGGCAGAGTCCCAATACTTATGGCAAGAGCAAAAATAGAGGTCGGAGTAGCCAGTCTTAGAAGAGTTTCCTTATCCATTTGAAAAATGTATCTTTTATCTTTTTAGCTACGAAAGTCTTCACAGACCTCAGCATCCGTAAAAATAAATACTTTGAAAGTATTTTCAAAGCTCGGTTTTTCTCTACCGAAAGCTCTAGAACCTATCGATAGTATCTATACAACAAGTTAACTATGGAAGCGATTAGTACATTCCAAGAGGGAAGTAAAATCCTAGATTATAAGTCAAGAATCCTCTTCTACCATATCAAGAATATGACTTGGAATGAAGACTATATATTCAATATTACGGGCAAAAAACATCTCTAACTGAAGCCAAAAAACAAGAATTATCAATTGATTACATGATTTGAATCATTCAATGGTGTCCTAATAACACTATCAGCACTCAAAATCACTATTAATAAGGTTAATTCTTAGCTCATTCTCATTAATATCTGTTCTATTAACTTAGTCTCAGACTTGTGGAATACTGTATCCAAATTTTAGGGAGACAATAACCTGAAGAATTAAAGTTCTCTTGAATGCACATAAGATTATTAACCTAGGTGCCAATAGACGTTTTATTCCTCTTTATATTCTGCTCAAATAATTTCGTGTAACTACATCGCTATCTAACATGCTCTCTTGCATGTGAGCTGAAACTTTCTGAACGTCAAACCTATTTTTCAGACGGGAAATCTTGTTTCTCAAGCGAGCAATGATGTCCACATGAACTTTTCAACTTGAGCCTTTTATATCGACATTTCAAACGGATGCAATGAGTCAGAATTACTATTGATTTTTTTGAAACATTGAGTTTGTCGACTAGACAGAATAATAATAAAAAAATTTGAAACTATATTTCTAAAATAACGTTCGTATCGCTTATCTGCTATGAGAATGATCCCTTTAAGCTTGTTTCTCTGAGGATTAGACACCAACAAAAATAAATTATCCATTATCGATCCTAAGGTTGGACCTGAGAAAAGATTGATCTTATTATTAAACTGAGTTCTTCTAATCTCCGAAGGTGTGGTCTACTAGTGGTTAGTTTTTTAAAATTATTTTGTAAAAAGTGGGCTTCTTACGCTACCTTTTTGTTCCCACTTTTTAACGATTGGTCTTAGAAATGCCATAGGAAGGGCTGTCACAATGCCAAATGAAGCATAGAGTATTAAGTCAGTAGTGAAATGAGGTATACCAAAA
>QBWF01000035.1 GCA_003283665.1 Prochlorococcus sp. AG-315-I14
TAAAACTTTATTGGCTGTTTACCAAGCAAATCATCTCCACTCACGATTCTCAGAACCTTAATTTTTAAATATTTTTAAGATAGTTTTTTTGATAATCAACATTTTTAATAATTTATTCCTATTTGATTTACGTTTAAAACTCTTGACAATGAAAGTCAATCAGATAATGGTCTATTATTAAAGATTAATATTATCAATTGTATAGCTTATCTATATCTCTAAAAAATTCTAATCAATCATAAGACGATAGGCAAAGTCATCAATCCTCATCTTATTAACCCCATTATCTCCAATTCCAACTCTTGATTCTGATCTGACTTGAATAATTCCTTTCTCAGGGATTGCTTTCAGAAGAAGATCATCTGTATATCTTCTCCATTTAGTCTTAGCTTCAGCATGAATATACGAATTAGTTTGCTCAACTATTTTTGTACGAGGAGTACTAGAAACAATGTCAACAGCTTTCATAAATGCTTGTTCTAAGTTATTTACTTTAAAATCTTCTCTTACACAGTGTGTAACCACTACACATTCAGGAAGTTCAGTTGAAGCCACCTGTGCTTGTACTGGAGTGATGATAAAGAAAAGAAGTAATAGGAAATAACAAGTGCTAGCAAATGTTTTTAGAAAGTCTCTAACCATATAAAAAATGGGAGCAAAGTGCACTCAAAAAAATCGACTGTCAATCAAGTGCAATTATAAACCAGAACATGTATAAAGATTAAGCGTAAATTTTTTATTAAGTCACTTATGTAAGATCTTTAATTTCTTCTTGTAATTCATTATTACGATCACAGAGAGTTTTCAAACGAGATTAATAGCTCTACTCAAGCGTTATACAAGAAAAGTCGATATTGTGGAGTCCGTCATGACATTCCTTCTGCTTGAATTCTTCAAGTTGACTAACTGAAATAACATAGCCAGTTCTCATTAGAGAAGTAAAGAATCACTAAATACAACATCAAATAAAGATGAACTCATTAGTTTTCATTTAAATGAAATAATATTTTAATGCAAAAAAAAGAAAGATAAAAGAATGTAAAATGAAGAGATTATTCGGCTTACATGATCCAGATAAGTTAGCAATAAAAATAAGTTGGGTATAGTAAATAGCTACCCTATATCGATAAACATATTTATTTTTGTCGCATTAAAACATTAATTAAATTAATATATATAATATTAAGTCTTCAGGAAAGTCATAGGAAATATAAATATTCGTTTAAAATGTCATAATGAATAAAGAACTATTTAGTTTTTTAAACTCAGTCTCAAAAAGTAAAACTGCATGATGGCTTTCAACCTAACTATTACCAAATCTGCCACTGCTGAACTACTTAGACAATCTGCATTTGGAGGTACTCCTGGCGAAATGCATATTGATTTGTTACCCGATGGTTTTGATGAGGGCTGGTTGTATATTCGAATCAGATGTGGAAACCAATCTGGAATTCCTGTTGCAAGAACAGATGGAATCACATTATTTGCCCAGGAAGATCAACTTAAATTATTGAAAGGTTTAAAACTTGATCATTATGGTGACTTAAGTGGTGGAGGCTTTTTAATTAGCACCCCTAAAGGAGCACAAGTAAGTCCATGTGGGTCAGGTTTTAAAATGGTGAGCAATTAAGAATTCAACTAGAATGAAGGAACTGAAATACGTGAGATAATCCAGTCCCCTTTGTCGCTAAGAATCAACCAAGATAAAAGTACTAACTTTAAAATTGGCTTTTATGTGTTTCCTTTAAGCGGCTATTGCGTCATCAGTTATTGTGGAAGCCAAATTTGAGGGTTCTAGTAACTCTTCAGAATCATTAGATTGTGTAGAAAGTTCTTCATCAACCTCAGAAATTGTGGAGACAATGGAGTCAGGTACAACTTCTAGTTTGGGTGCAATTTGATTTAAGGGGATGACTCCAGTATCTACGATTGCAGTCAACTCTAATTTCGGTTCGGTTTGAGACCAAGGGTTAACTGTTGAGATAAGGAACTCACGATTGGCTTCTGTTTTATCTCCACGAGTTATTAGCAAAAAAGGTAGGGAAATTGTAAATATACAAAATATGGCGAGTGATAAATTGGCGATAGCCATTGCTTGACCAGGTTCATACGCTGCAAATAGCATTTAAGTAAAGCGATTTGTATAGAAAATCACTTACTTTCCATTCAATGACCATACCTTCGCAAACAAACTTAATCGAATCCCTCCTTTGTATTCAGTAGGTATAGGTATCTAGACCTACTGGCATTGTTAATATTGAATTCTGTAAATTACATTTCAAGCCGTTAAAAATTTACATTATTTGAGTAGATAAAATGATGCTGATTTTTTCGCCATCATTTCCTTCCTCCAATTTTTAGATAAACTTCGATTATAGGCTTCTTAACAAGAAATTTTAATGGTTCAGATAGCTAATCTCTTAGGAATAAGCACATGACGAACAAATCAATCTAAGAAATCAGAAAACCAGTCAAAATGAATTGCGACTTATAAAAGACGAAGTAAGAGATCGAAATAAACAGAAACAACTATTCCATCTCAATTAAAAGACTTATTAGGAATAGGAACTGAACTCGTATAAAGTATTCAAGAAAATAAAATTAAAGATTCATTCTTATGTAGCAAATAAGATACTATTTTCAAGAAGAGTATAAAAGAACAAAGAAAAACCCTATCGATCTATTAAGTATTAGATGATGTAATTAATCTTAAATTGAAAAGTGTCAAAAGATAGATTAAATTCTAATAACATAGATTCAACTAATTATCAGTTGGCAAGATTCCTTAGATACAAAAAAGAATGTGAGGCTGCTGGAAAGGATGTTAGTTTTAACGAATGGATAAGGGTAACTGGGAAACTGAATACAAAAATAGACTTTGAAGAGTCTGTTATTCTAGGACATAAAATAGCTGAGGAGAAGGACGCTGATGCTAAAGAGGCTCTTAAAAAAGAAGCACTAGAAAAAAAAACTGCTCTAGAGCAAGAAATAAATAAAGCTAATTCACACTCGATAGACAAAACATTAAAGAAAAAAACAAAAACAATAGAAATAATAAATTTATAATTAATAACTAATTTATATAAAATATTATAAGAATTATAGGGTCTTCAATTATAGGTATTAATTTATTTACTTATTCATATTTTCTATTTCTGGTTGATATCTTATAATCTATTTTTAGCCATCCTTATGTATTCCTCTGCTCCATATCGACCTCACAGGTTTGGGTTCTCCAATAAGAATATCCTTATACATTTTTATATCAATTTCCAATTGCTTACTAGCTTCTAAAAGAGCTTTACTATCTGAGTTCATTGTATTTATTTTTACTGTTGATTAGAAATATTGTACCTCTAAAGAAATTATTCATAAAAACTGTAGTCCTCGTACTCAAGGTAGCATGGGGTATGAGATGGATAAAAATTTATCTAGATAATTAACAATATCAAGGCGTTAATGATTATAAATTTTCTTTTCTCTTTTAATTAGGAGTATTACTATCAATCTCTGAATTTATTAATGAAGTGTATGAGTTCTGTTATATCTCCTATAACTCTCTAACCTATTCAACTTTTTAGTACTAAATTGCTTAGTTCTATTACAGAAGAATCTTAATTCTTCAAATGATAAATTCATAATTATTATGGATGAAATTTTTTATATAACTGATTTTCTGAAAGCTCTATTCCAAAACAAATTACATGATCAAAGTCTCCATTGGAATGCATAGTTGAAATATGATCTTTTATTTCTGAATCACTAATTTCTATCCCTAAATTAGAGCAGCATTCAGATAATGTGATCATAGCACCTTCATGATCAAACAAAAATTGTTCACAGATCTCTGATAACTTATCAATCTGTAGATCTTTAATCATTCCTCTAAATGAATTAATATCAGTCACAAGAAAAGTTCAACAAGATATAAACTTATTAATAATCAACTCCGTAAGAACTTGCCATACAAATATGACTTTACAGGTAGTCAGAATAGCATTCTGGTCGAAACATATGAAACACTTCTATGTAATACTAATGAATATTCCTTTGCGATTTCTTATCTATATTAAGTAAAACATTCAACTAAAATGCAAGTATCTATTACTAATTTACTAGAGCAAGTTTAATTTGTCCCCGTATCTCTTAGTGATCCTTTTAAGTCTATCAATATTGATCCATCAACTATGGTACTTCTTAAATTTATTCCAATCATTAGATTTATTGCTCTCCTTATGCAGCTGTATGGAGACAGTCTAAAAATTTCCAGTAAAAGTTTTTGTAGATTCTAATGAAACAAATAAATAAAAAAATTGCACTAAAACAAATTTCATTAGTCTTAGTGCAATTTTCTTACTATTAATTAAATTAAAGATTATTTTTTCACTTCCGGAGCGTTTATACCATCATAGTTTGGACCCACTGCAAACCCAACAATTGCAAATACAGCTATTGAGGCAATGCCCGCAAGAACTGCAGT
>QBWF01000036.1 GCA_003283665.1 Prochlorococcus sp. AG-315-I14
TTATCAAAAAGGGGCAAGTGAAATTTTCCCTGAAGAGTTTGATCAATATCAATCTGTAATCCCTAAAGAAGAGAGAGGAGATTTGATTAAAGCATTTTATAAAAGACTAACAAGTAAAGATAATATAATAAGATCCAATGCAGCTTATTCCTGGACTAGGTGGGAAATGGCAACGAGTCATCTTATCCCAAGAGAA
Source organism: Prochlorococcus sp. AG-315-I14 (assembly GCA_003283665.1). Next base: position 197 of record QBWF01000036.1, read on the forward strand.
TTATCAATAAAAAAAGCTGCTAATAATGGTTTTTCTGATTCTTTTTCTCGAATAGAATGTCACTATTTCATAAATAATATTTTTTTAGAAGATAATTATATTCTTAATAATATAGTCAAGATCGAAGACATTCCTGTTTCGATTGTTCAAGGAAGATATGACATCGTATGTCCAATGAGAAGCGCATGGGATCTTAAAAAAGCACTTCCTTCTTGCAATCTTTTCATAATTGACAATGCAGGTCACTCAATGAGTGAAAAAGGAATTATGGCAAAACTAGTTGAGCTTACTAATGAGATATAGATGAAACAGAAAGTGAAAAAATAAAATAGTTATATATTGGCTGATCTTCTATCTTTTAATCCAAAGATTACTAAGATCATGTTTTTTTATTTCCCATGTAGTTTATCTTCTCAAGACGAACAGCTGTAGTGGGATAAGCCTCCAGCGTTGAAGAATTTCTTTGGCTTTAGTTGGTCGTATTTCATCTCTATCTCCGATGATTGCTCGTCATAAGGATTGCTGAACACAGCCTGTAGTTCATTGATAAGACTGTAATCGGATTGCTCAGCCTTCTTGTAAGCGGGTGCGATTAACCATTCACGCCAGGTGTACTTGGGGTTGATGCGTTTCATTTTCGAAGATGTCAAATGAAGCTCACCGTCTCTCGTTACGCTATCCCGCCACTGTTGTAGCCAGTTACTCCATTGAGCATCAACCTGCTCTGAGTTGGATTGGTAGAAACTCGCTTTCAAAGCTGTGAGTTGGTCTGGAATGTAAGACAGTTTTCGAAAGAAGATAGTGTAATCAACCTTAGATAGAACCATGAGTCGTTGGAGTTCAGTCACCAGAGATTCGTCATATCTGATCAGTCCGAGCTTCTTTGCCCACATGTCCTCGATTTCTTGATTCATTTTCTCGGCGAAGCCATAGCGTATCTGATCCAGCCTTTTCAATGCCTCCTTGTCGTCAGTGATCAGAGGTCGGATGGCAGACCAGAACATATGGTAATTAGCTTCAGCAGCATCCGGTTGGTTGAAGAATGAGAAATGATCACCTCCTCCTGTCCAGGGCTGGAATTTAGGGTCAAATAGTTCGCAGAACCCGAAGGGTCCGTAATCTAGAGTGAAGCCACCCGCAGCGCAATTGTCACTGTTGAAATTCCCTTGGCAGTAGCCAATACGCATCCAATTAGCTACCAGTGATGTGAGCCGTCTACGAAATGAATAGGCAAGCTCGACTACTTGATCGCTGAAGTCAAGACTTGGATGTATAACCTCTCGGTAGTTGCGTTCAATGAGGTGATTAACGATCAAGTGTAATTCAGTCAGCGCACCATGATGGGCATTGTCGCGTGTGCGACGGGCAAAAAGCTCAAGCTGGCCGACACGCAGAAATGATGGAGCTACGCGTGTTGTGATTGCTGCAGGATTGTCTATAAGTATATCGGGATCGATAGACATGGAATTCTGCCTGTACCAGGGCCTGCTTATTGTTTCGGATCGTGACACATATAGTGTTAGAGAGCGTGTGGTCGGGACTCCCAGAGCCTGCATGTACTCCTGAGCAAGAAATTCACGCACGCTGGAGCGAAGTACCGCGCGTCCATCAGCCCCACGACAGTAAGGTGTCCGACCTCCACCTTTCAGTTGCATTTCCCAGCGTTTCCCGTTGAAGATTCCTTCGAACACCGAAATTGCCCGGCCATCACCGTAGCCGTTGCCATTGCCAAACGGACACTGCTGTATGTATTCAGTGCCGTAGATTGACAGCGCATAACCGGTGGCCCAACCAATCGAGCGCATTGGCTCCCGCGCCATAGTGATGTCACCTGAAAACAAACGCCGGAAAAGTTCGTCATGGGCAAGCTCATGGCTCAACCCAAGTTCGTTAAATAAGTTTTTGCTGTGCGCGATGTATTCCGGTACTGGAAGAGGAGTGGGGGTTACCGGTACGTAATGACCGGAGAACACCTGGCGAGGACGGTGATCATTGCCATCATCGGTTGCCTGTGGATCCGCTTCGAGTGAATTCATGAGCGAATAGTCAGCCCGTTGTAGAAACTCATCAAAAGTCTTTATTGTTGGCATTGTTTTATTACTGATAATTTTCTTGTCTTTGCTAATTATTTCCACCTAATGCGGTCTGGATCTTCTTTCTCAATTTGCTTAAGAAGGAAAATTACACCCGCAATACTTAAAGGCCCGGCTACGGCAACAATTCCAATAAAGGTTTTTATTGCTGGATCTAAAAGCGCAAATAAATTAATCATATCAAATCCTTTTTTTGTTAGGACTATAAATAATCTTGAAAGAGAGTCAGGATAAATCATTTGGATTTTCAGTAGATCTACTTATTGATATGGAGCTTAGTTGTGTTTCCTTAAGAAAATACACGTTTTAAATTTTTTGGATGTGTGGTCATCGCCCCAATATTCGAATAGTTCGTCCTCAAGGAGTTTGCGTTAACAAGCAAACCAGATTTAATAAGTTTATAGGATTTTTTTCAAAGATAAACCCAATTTGCTCCATTGAATTAAAACAACTTTATTTAAGTAGCAATTAGTGCAATCTACTTATTAATACGCTTTAATAAAAGTGACAAGTTTTGGGGAACTTGATTAATGAGTGGAGACAATTTACTTGGTGGGCAGCCTTTAATGTTTTATACAGAAGAAATGACTAATACTAAAGTGATTGCTTTATCACACTTCGAAAAGGAATTTTTTACTGTCAGTAACTCCTTAATTTACTTAGATCAAAAGCGCAAAGAATTTAGCTTTCCAGAAGCGGCTTAATAGTCTATTAGCCAAGAAGTTTTCAGTCCTGTCTGTTCCCTGCATTTTTCCTACTTTTTGACTGTCAAACTTTCAGCCCATTTTTTAGTGGAACGGAATGCTAGAGATGAATAGAGTGGTTTTGGGTGGAATTAAATTGATTAAAGATGAATCCGTAAAGCATTACATATTACCTGAAACTTGAAACTATTAAATAGATCTACAATCCTAGAAGCTGGACTACTGGTTAGATGTCTGTGCCAAAAATTCAATATATTTTTTCAATGTGTAGCCATGGCAATCATGTGGATGGTTTGAGTTTGGTAGCCCAGTATGTTCATTATTACTTCTGAATCTTCGACAATCACAAATAAGATCAATATTAGTTCCCTTTAAATATTCATTTCTTCTAGCTTCAAACCATTCTCGAGCAAGATCTTCCATTGCATCGCATGCATGCCACGAATCCCAAAGCAACTTGTCAAACATTTTTATTGCCTCTGATCTAGTTGTGAAGTCTGCACAGATGTTTCTTACTGGAGAATCCTTTCTATTGATGTAGAACTTTTTAGGCGGCTTACCTAATCTTTTTACATATCTATTCGGTTTAGTATGACCATCGGGTAACTTCTCAGGTTCAATCTCCTCAATAACTTTCCTTGAATCAAGTAAACCTAGAACCTCAATTTGTTCCCATTTCTTCGGATGTATTTCTGCTTCCTTTGTCATAGAAATTATATCAGCGTAAGCACTAAGAATAGTTTCATTGTTTTAACATACCCGAATTTGTTGTCTATTAACTTAACCCTACTAAGTTTTAAAGGTCATTGTAGCCATATATTTCTCATCATTAATAAGCAATTTCATTATACCTATAGATAGGACTGCAATTAGATACCTATCAACAGATGCAGAAATAAAGGTTCTTTGGAATATTTCTTGAAATTTATAGATGCTGGTGCTTTCACGTTGGTTTCTCAGTCATCATGCCTGAGTCTAGATATTCCTTTACTAATTCTTTCAAAAAAGCAATTTTGTTTACGCTTAAGATCAGGCTTTTCTCTCTATAAAAATCTATAGCAATCCGTCTAGAAGATGTCTTTACCCGTTTATTAACTCTGAATAAATCTTAAAGTATATTTACATTAAGTTTGTATCTTCGGTACTTGATTAACTGTCAATAGATTCTTTTGCGCATTGTTAAAGATTTCTCAGTAGTTAGAAGGGTGTAGTTGTATCTTCAAATGTAAATGATTAGAGCACGTATGACATGCCCACCTATGCCTAAAGGAGCTACTGAGGTCAAGATTATTGAAAGGGATTGGGGAATTGAAAGGTGTTATGTCTCTCCTGAGGGAGAACAGATTTGTACCCCTGCACCTTTTCTTACGAATAATCGAAAATTGAAGTGGTCATGACTGGAATAAATAAGGTCTCTCTTTCTACAGTTAATTAAGTTGACAAGAACTAGATA
>QBWF01000037.1 GCA_003283665.1 Prochlorococcus sp. AG-315-I14
GCTTTTCGAGTGGATAATTCTGCTTCTTTTAGCTGGCCATGATCTTTTAATATTCCTCCATAGTTAGAAAATACTTTGTGATCACTAAAACCTTGATGTATAAAATATTGATAATATTTTGATGCTTCTAAAATATTTCCTTGTGCATGAAACTTAAATGCTTGATTCATTATGTCTTCTTTAGAATGTTTAGAAGGTTTAGTAGTAGATAAAATTATGTTCTCTTTTATTTCTCCTAAATCGAATGGAACTGTAAATGTTTTGATTCCAGGGACTTTCTTGTTTGCTCGATCTTGTTGATCAGATCCCTCCATCCTTTCTGACTATCTATTATGAATTATTTTACTACTAAATTCATTAATATCTTTTTTGAGATATTGATGGGTACAGAAGTAGTCTATGTGAATTATTTTTCTTGATGTTTGTCAGTTAATCGCGTATTTCAGAAGTTCTTCCTTTTAAGTAGTCAGGTTGTCGTTTCGTAAAACCAGGACTGACGCATCCCGTTGACGGTATTTGAATGCTTATTTGAAATACTCAGTTTTATTTTTTGGTTGAGATATAATTGATGTCGAGACTTGAGCTGCCCCAAAAAAGTCTATGGATAAGAATTGGGATTTCTTGCTTTCTGAATTTCGTAGTCTTGGCGGAATAGCTGAAAATATATGCCAACAGGAAGGTGAGTTTGGTAGAGGTGTTTTTTCTATTAATCCAAGTTTAAGATCGAGAATTTATACTCCATCTAAATTAATGATAAAAAAAGAAGATATTTGTTTACAGGGTAATCTTATAAGAATTAAGAAAGATAAGGATTATAATCAAGAAATTAGAGATTTTTTTAATTATTATCAAGATAATTTCTCATGGGGAGGAGGAGGTCGAGAAACAGTAGAATCTTTTGAAAAAGGATTAAGTTTATTTAGTTCTAATTTGAAGAATTTAATTAGAAATTTTTTTTTGGTTGATATCAACCAAAGGCATTTAGGACTTTGGGAAGAAGTTATTCTTAGAGAATTTTTGAACGCTAGAGCCTTTAAATTTAACAATTCATTGATGATTTGCCCTTTGTTAGAACTTGTTAATCACGAGGTTATATCTCTGTCTTTTATTACTAGATCAGATGGAATGAGTACACCTAATTACCCTCCTATGCATGGAGAAATAACACATAACTATAATCATAAAAGCTCAATAAATCGTTTTTTCTACCAAGGTTTCTTTTGTAAGGAAACTATAGTATTTTCAGTTCCATTTTCTATATCACTTAAGAATCTAGAATTGAATTTCATATGTAAAGGAAAAGAAATTAATGATGATTCTATTAAAATAGAAAGATCTGTTAATACAATCTCCATAGAAGGCCTACCTATCTCTGATGCGAATCATTCGAGATTACCATGTGACTATTTGGATGAGATTTTCAGGAGAATAGATGATGTTAATTTTCCAAAAGGTATTTTATCTAAAATATGTGAATTAAATGTTTCAGTTAGAAAAAATATTTTAGATGAATCTCAGTTAATAGACAATGAAGTTTCTAGGATGTTCTCAAAAATTCTTAATTATGAGATGAATTTGATTTCATCCTATTATTAAAGCTATATGAACCAATAATTGACCAGGGTCTTATAGACATAATTCTTTCTGAACATTTCATACTTTGACTTAGGTCTCCGTTCTCTCTCAATATGTTCCCTAGATTGCAATGAGCTTCAGCGAAATCAGGCTTGAGTTCAATTGCTTTGCGATATGAAATTTCTGCTTCTTTTAATTTTCCAAGATTTTTTAATATAACTCCATAATTAGTAAAGACTCTGTGATCTTTGAATCCTTGATTTATGAAATATTGATAATATTTTGCTGCTTCTAAAATATTGCCTTCTAGCTGAAACTTATAGGCTTGATTAATGATTTGTTCTTTAGAAGGCTGAGCAGGTTTAGAAGGAGTACTAGTAGAAATAATAATATTCTCTTTACTGGCTTCTAAAGCAAATGGAACTGAGTATGTTTTGACATCAGTAACTTTCTTATTTCCTTGCTCTTGTTTATCAGATCCCTCCATTTTTGCTTTTCTATCCTTTGATTTCTAGTATTTTACTACTAATTCCATGCCTTGGTTACCCTTTCTGAAATCATTCATTGCACTCATAGAGTGAGCAGAATAAGTGTTTTTTGTCCTAATTCTCTACGTAGAATTTATGACAAGGCAAAAAATCGCCATCCTGTAGCAGGATCGAATATAGTTTATGCCATCTTTAAGTTAATGTCGTAACCAGAAATTCATTTCCTTAGATATGTCTCCTATGCGTTTCAAATGAGAATGGAGGAGAAATTATTGGAGTGAGGGATTGTGCTTATAGGAATATTCTTGTGTCACTATTGAGTGTGAGAGAAAGAAACGTCTCCTTTCTAGAGATGATTCGATTTATATGGTTTTGTGTCGGTTTTATGCAGCACAAATGATGGCGATATAACTAGGCTTTTATGAGTTGGTTGTCCATATGAGTGTTTTACTATCTCTATAGAAAAATCGTAGAAAAAAGGGCTTTCACTATAAAATCAAAATTTCTTATGTTCTTGTAAGTAGTGCTTTGAAAGAGAGATAATTAATAGTCAAAATATGAAATCCATTTCTCTAGATATTGGTGACAATCCTCAAAGTATTTCTCATAGATTTTCCATTTATCTATGGATGACTTATATAGGGGTTGCACAACTTGAGAAGATGAGGGTGTATTTATTTTGCCTCTTTCTAATGCTGTTTTTCTATAGTTTTTAACATTTTCATCCCATCCAACGCCTAAAAACTCTAATATTTTTAAGGTATTACCATCAAAGTCCTCGATAAGATTCTCATATTTGGATCTTATAAAATCAAGAGGTAGATTGTTCTTATATATATCCCATGCATTCATAACTTGATCATACATTATTGAAGATGATTTAAGACTTACCAGGTTCGCCATTGCTCTATTAGGTTTGAAAGATTGTTGAAAACAAGAGAGAACTGTGTCATATGGGTGTCTATGAGTAAAGATTATTTTTGCATTAGGGAATAGAAGGTTGATAAGTGGAATTGATACGGTATGAAGTGGCAATTTATCTATCATTATCTTTGTTTTTTCATTCATATATTGCCTTGAAAATTCAATATACGTTTTTCTAAGCATCATGATCTTATCATGAGGGATGCTGAAAATATCATCAATTTTCATATTTAATTCCTCAATAATTATCTTTTCAATACTTGAAATCAGAGGTTTTTCTTCTATTACTTCGATATCAGGATGACTTCTAAGAATAGTATCTAATAGAGTAGTTCCGGAACGTGGAAATCCTATTAGAAATGCAAGATTAGAATCTTCAATTCCATCATTGAACTTATTCAAAATGATTTTTTTATTAATGATACTTTCTTTATAAGAATTAATAAAATTCAAGTATGAATCTTTATTGAATTTCAAATACGAAGAGTCATCTTGACTCTTTTCAAAGCAAGAGTAGGCAAAATCATAGTTTCCGATTTTATCCTCTATAAATGCTTTATAACTCCAAAATATTGTATTTTGACTGTTATTACTTTTCTCTATCCATTCAGGAGAGATATTATCAATTAATTCTTTAGCAGTTTTATGCTCCTTATTCCTAAAACTTAATCTTGCGCCGAAAAGCAGTAGTTCATTTTCAATACTATCTATCTTATTAGATTCGTTTAATGATTCTTTTAATTTTTCTAAATTATTTATTTCTTCATAGTGGCGAAATAGATTGAAATAAGAATTTGCTAAATCAGGTTTAATTTGAATTGCTTTGCGGTATGACAATTCTGCTTCTTGCAAGTTGCCAAGATTATTTAATATGGTTCCCAGATTGGAATGTGCCTCTGCGTAATCAGGGTTGAGTTCAATCGCTTTGCGTGTAGATAATTCTGCTTCTTGTAAGTTGCCAAGATCTCTTAATATGC
>QBWF01000038.1 GCA_003283665.1 Prochlorococcus sp. AG-315-I14
TAAATGAAGCTGACAAAATTTACACAGAGTTAATCAAGGCCGGTACAAAAAATCACATCGTTTATGGAAACCTTGCAGCTATATATGGAATTAGAGGAGAAAAAAAGAAAATGATTCCACTTCTCAAAACTGCTCTTGCAATCCAACCAAACTATCCTGAAGCTCATTACAACCTAGGTCTCGCTCAACAAGAACAAGGAGATATTATCTCCGCCATTTCTTCTTATCTGCAAGCAATAAAACTTAGCCCTAACTTTCCTGATGCTCATAACAGCCTTGGAACTGCTTATAAAAAACAAGGTGATCTTACTTCTGCTATTTCCTCCTGTAAAAAAGCACTAAAATTTAATCCTAATTACGCTGAAGCGTACAATAATCTTGGAACGGCTCTCAAAGAATCAGGAGATCTCACCGCTGCTATTTCTTCCTATCAGAAAGCTCTAAAACTAAAGCCCGAATATCCAGATGCTTATTACAACTTAGGAATTGCTCTTAAAGATAGAGGAGATCTCACCGCTGCTATTTCTTCTTATCAGAAAGCTCTAAAACTTAAGCCTGAATATACAAATGTCTACTACAACTTAGGTATTATTTTCCAAGAACAAGGAGATCTGATTAAAGCCATTTCGTCTTACCAGCAAGTTCTAAGACTTAAGCCTCTCTTCTTTGATGCTAATTATAATTTAGGAAAGGCTCTCAAAGAATCAGGAGATCTCACCGCTGCTATTTCTTCTTATCAGAAAGCTCTAAAACTAAAGCCCAACTCTATCGATGCGTCTTTAAATCTTGGACTAACTTTTTTATTATTAGGAGACTATAAAAAAGGGTGGGTAGGTTATGAACATAGGTTAAATCGAAAAGAGGATCCGGTTATTCTTTATGGACAACCAAAAGCTTCAATATGGCAAGGTGAAAGACTTCAATCAACAAATAAGTTATTAGTTATTAGTGAGCAAGGATTAGGCGATACAATGCAATATATGAGGTATATTCCTTATCTTATATGTCAGGGAGTTGATGTTTTATTTAGTGCTCAACCAAAATTGCATAATCTGATCAAAGCCTCTGGGATCCATTCAAATCCCCTCACTCCAGGTCAAGCCGATAAAGTTTTAGATCGTCAATGGATTCCATTATTATCTATACCAAAACATCTAGGAGTTAATCCTAGTAATCCAATCATCTCTGAGCCATACATCTATACAACAGATAAATTGAAAAAGAAGTGGAAAAAGATTCTCCATGCTGAAGATAAGCCAATCATTGGTATCAATTGGCAAGGGAATCAGAATCTAGAAAAAACGTATCAAGGACGATCCATACCTTTAGAGGTGTTTTCTACGATTCTTAAACACAATTCAATAACAATGCTTTCTCTACAAAAAGGTTTTGGTTCAGAGCAATTAAAAGATTGTTCATTTAAGAATCAATTTGTAAAAAGCCAAGAACAAATTGATTCAACTTGGGATTTCCTTGAAAATGCTGCAATCATTGCTAATTGTGATTTGATTGTGACTTGTGATACTTCAATTGCTCACTTGGCTGGAGGCATGGGGAAAAAAGTTTGGTTGTTGCTAAGAGATATACCTTTTTGGACTTGGGGTATGGAAGGAGATCAAACTTTTTGGTATCCGTCTATGAGATTATTCAGACAAAAAGAAAGGCATAATTGGCATGAAGTAATGGAAAGGCTATCAATAGAATTAAGAATAGAAATAGGAGAAAAGAGACCTGAGGACTGCTTAAGCGGCTAAGCGTTCATCGTTTCCGTTATCCTCATTTTTTATTAATCCATTTATTTTTAACTCCTCCATTATTTTCTTGGCTACATAATCAGGATCATCTGAATTTGTTGAATCAAATAGATCTGCCAATATATTTGCTACAAAAAATTCATCAAAATCAGAGGCGTTTGAATTCATTAAGCTTTAATAGCTGCACTCTTTTTAGCATCATTTGTTGGGATGGCAAATAGTTAATTGAATGAGTTGTTAGCAATTAGTCAACGAGGGAAATGCTATTAAATATGAAGGGGTTAATTAAAATATTGTCTATTAGCTTTTGCACGGAAAAAATGAACTGATTTTTTTAAAGATTAGCTAGCTAAAATAAGTATTGGAACTTGGTGCAATAGATAAAGTAGCCAGTTAGTGAAGGATTGATTTTGTTGGCCTTTTCGTAGACATCAAACACCTGTTGAATGTGGACTACTTTATAGTGAGATGGAAAAGAAACTATTTCGAACCCTCGTTACCAATCTGGATAGATAAAATCATCCCCGATTGGCTCCTCATGAAAATGACCTAGCTTGAGCCTATTGAAGTAGTCAGAGAATTTGTTTAAAAAGTTTTTCATATCGAATAAAAAACGGCCTGTGCAGACTCAGACCGAATTGATTGCTTCATGTCTATATAAACATGTCTATCAATTAAAGGGATCGTAAATAATACCCAAAAAAAGATAATTGAGTCTATAGCGTTGAGTTTTGTTTCCTCAACACTGTTAGAACCCAATTTCTGAAAACTAATGACTTGTTTATCATGCGTTTTGACATTGTGTTGCGTCATGCGAATCATTCCTGTAAAAAAATATATGGATTAGATAGTTCTCTTAAAGCCCTTGTGACAAGAGCGAACTATTCAAGCTTTTCTGATAAAACAAGAATTTTCAGAAACCTAATATATTTGGTATTAGTATCCTTCATTAAAAATCTCACGTAGCTTTACAGAAGATTATCAAAAGACTTGTCTTTTCTTATTGCATTTTTTTTGATTTCTTATCTCTATTTTGTTCAATGTATCTTTGCTCTTATAAATAAGTATTGATGCATAACTCTCTGCCTTAGAATGAAGAGGAGAAATAATCCCAGTGACTAGTTCTCAAAGTGAAAACAGTTCATTTTATAAGTTTGGAAAAGGGGGGGAATCCAAGTAAGCCTCCAAAAAGGCAATACCCTAAACCACCATTTAATAAGGCAGAAACCCACTCTTCATCATCCCAAAATTGGATCGCCTGACGAATAAACATGAGCCCAATATATCCAATGATTAAGACAAAAATATATTGAAGTGAGTGACTTTTAAATATAGGTTTCATAGATTCTTTTAGGAGAAAGCAGAGTGTTTATAAGGAATATTAACTTCTTGAGTCTTTATAACAATATAAAAGCTTCTTTTCTTTTGAGCTCTTTTTTATATCTCTTGTGAAACCACTTTCTAAGATTTCTTTTGCTCTATATCCATACAGGCCTGTTTATTCCTTTCCTCTTGAATTACTGGATTGAACCACCTGTTAACATAATTAAGAATCCACCGATAGGAGTAACCTTTCTAATCTTTCTCAAGAACTAATAAGTATTGAGATTTAGTTTTTTTTAATCCAAAGGCATTAGCATTTGATAAAACCATCATGTCGCTTTTAATAAGTCTTTTAAGAGTAGAAATTGTTTGAAGGTTTAATTCGTACTTTTTTAGGTGTAAAGACGGACTTGATTAGAAATTCTTATGCCTCATATTTCTAGTAATTGCTCCAATATTATGGACAAAAATCATGAGGCATTTTGTGACTTCGTAGACGATTGCTTTGGTGATGAAGATCCACTCTCCAATTTAAGCAAAGATAAGTCATGGGATCTTGTGCCCTCTCAACTTATTTCAGAAATGATGCAAGAAGAGGGCGAGCCTAAAACTTGCTTGGTGAGCTTGAGGGATGAACCGAAAATTGCTTAAGAAAGAAGCTTCTCATGGATTTTGTTTTCAGCCTTAGACGCGATAGGAGGAAAATACCAAGAAGTTTGGACGAGTAGTAATGATTGCTTGTCTATTCAATAAACGTCTAAAAGAAAATAGACCATTAATTAAATTAATTACATATATAAATTCGTATGGGTTAAAAGCAAGAATACGAAGTG
>QBWF01000039.1 GCA_003283665.1 Prochlorococcus sp. AG-315-I14
ATCTTTTCCTCATTCATCTTTAGATATTGTTTTTTTAATTTCTTTTTTTTCTCTTTCAAGAATTTCTTTAATTGTTGTAGCTTCATTGAATTTACTTATTCCTTTTGGAGGGATAAAGACGTGCAATTTGTCTTTTCTGCTCTTCCTGAGCCGCTTGCTTCCTTTTTCTGTCTTTCCAGGAGTCTGAATCATTACTTACGTTATAAAAAACCATCCCCATCAGACCGCTAAAAATTATCCCAGTGATAATTAGGATTATTCCGATACTCCCTGTGGGACTTAGGTAATCGAGACTAAAGCCAATTGTATTCATAGATCTCTCAATCCTTTTCTCTGAAAGTGGAGCTAATGGAAGGTCTATTTATTGGAGTTGGAATGTCTCCATAGCCAACCCATATGAACCCTATTATTTCTTCTTCACTTGGGCTTATTTCAGCTATTTCATAAGTACGCATATCGGTAGTGATTTTACCTGTTGACCACTTACTTCCAACTCCATTTGCAACAAGTGAAAGGGATAAGTTCTGAATGGCACAAGCACAAGCTGCATAATCTTCGCGTGTTTGAACTGGATTATTTGTAGACACTTGACTTGCGATAAGTAAATGAGAAGGTCTGAGGATTTTAGCCTTTGTGCTCTCAATAATTTTTTGATCTGTTGGCTTATTACCAAACTTTATTTTCAGCTGCAATTCAAAAATGAGCTCTCTTTTCTTACTTCCAATGCTTGTAAAACGCCAAGGGAAAGTCATTCGATGACATGGTGCTTGATTCGCTGCATCTATTGACCTTTCAATTATTTCCTTAGGTACTCTTTTATCAGAAAAAGAATGAATTGTCCTTCGTTCTTTGATTGCTTGCACTATATCCATAATTGTTTTTTTAGCTCTTTAACCATTATCTTTTAATTCTACTTACTCATGACTTCTGCGAGTTAGTTGAGTATTGCCAAATACTCATAATTTCTGAAAATTCATTTTTAGGCTTTCATGGATTAATTCTTTCTTCTGTCCAATCACTATTTCTTAACCATCGCTTTCGAATATGTACTGGTTTTTGTAAAAGTAATTGCTCCACTTGATTTACTACTATCTTTATCAAAATAAAGTTATTTAATTTTGGTGTTTGATATGTAATTTCACTAGGTATAAAAGATTCCTTTTTATATATATCACCAGGTCGTGGCCACGCCCATAAAGATTTAGCATTTGGTGAAAGATTTTTCCAATGGACTAAAGCATCATTACCTTCATCTATTCTTGATAGACCTCGAAATCTAAATTGACATTTTGAATTGGAAAATAGCCAGCATATTTCAACTTTATTATTCATCTCTATTTCCTTAAATTTTTCACTTCTTTTGTCTGTCAGGATTTCTATTTCATACTCTTTATTCCAGCCTCTAAAAACAACTGTTCTTACTCTAGGAGAATTATCCAGGCCAATTGTTGATAATTGAACCCATTTCGAGGAATTTTTATGTGATTCTTTTTTCTGAGTAGCAATCACTTGATGGACCCAAGGAGGTATCTTATCCATTATTTTTTCTTCTTCGTCTTTGTCTCAAATCCTTCTTTATAGTCTGAACCAGATTTATTAAACCAAACAAGGAATAGAGCAATAGGTATACCTATTGAAAAAGCAATGCCCCATTGAGATATTTCTTGCATTACAAATTCATCGATTGTCTTTTTGGTTGACCATAAAAGTATAGTATTACACCTCAGTTGAATTGGTTGATAAGAATATGTCTTGGAAATGCATATAAAATTTAGACTTCAATGTATAAGGAAAAAGCCTTTGGTTGATTAAAAATAAAATAACTCATTTAATGAGGCGTTATATTTTTCTTTATATATTAAGTCTAGTTGTTATTTTTCAAAAATAACAATGATGCAATACAGAGGACACTGATAAGCGGTCCAGGTGACAAATTAAAAATAATCGCGAGTATAAAACCAAGAAGCGATATGGAAAGTCCAAAAACTGATGATCGAGCCATCGCAATCCATAAAGCTGGAGCTTTTTGTAATCCCAATAAAGTTGGGGTTGAGAGTAAGGAAATTACAAGAATTACTCCTACTGCAGACATTGAGCTAACTATGACAAGAGCAGTGGTAAAACCAAGAGCTATATTTAAATAATCTACTTTTATGCCACTTGCAATAGCACCTTCCGGATCTAATCCAATATGAACAATCTTGTCGTAAGTAAAAATCATTAGAAAAATAAAGGTTGAAAAAGCAACAAGAGTTCTTAGTAAATCTCCAAAATTTGCTGTTAGTAGATCTCCAAATAACACAGCTTCTAAATCAATTCTGATTCCAAGTAGAGGAATAAGTAGAACACCAAGGCCAATTGATCCAGCAAGAATTGTATTCATAACTGCTTCATAGTTTTCATTTTTTTTATTGGCCAAACTTTCTGCAGCTACAGCACCCAATAAACCACTGATGACTCCTCCAATAGAAGGATCCACACCCAGACCCATCGCCAAAGCTAATCCTGGTAATACACAATGAGAAATTAAATTAACTTGTAAAAGTCTTTTGTGCGTAATTAATACCGTCCCCATTGCAGGGCAAAGAACTCCTGTAATGATTGTGATGATGAGAGGAATGATCCACCAAAATGTATTGATTAAAGACATCAATCAAATGATTCGTTATGGTCTAGTAGAGAAAGATGAAATGAAGATCTTGTTTATGATTAGAAGCAAGCCTGAGATCTCCAAACGTCAAAAGCAACTGCTTGATGAACTCAATAAATGCGCGGATGAATTGAGTGGTCAAGAATTGTATAGATCTTTCCATGCAAGTGAATTTTCTATGGGATTGGCAACGGTTTATAGGAATTTGCAAGTACTTGTAAAGCAGGGACTGGTTCGTTCTAGGCATCTGCCAACAGGTGAAGTCCTTTATGCGCCTGTTGACAGAGACATTCATCATTTAACTTGTGTTAGCTGTGGAGAAACTACACGCTTGGAAGGTTGTCCAGTCAAAACAATTAATACACCCAAGAAAACATCTAAAAAGTTTGAACTCTTGTTTCATACTCTTGAATATTTTGGACTTTGCCAAGATTGCTCGCAATCTATTGATGCTTGATGAAATTTGAAGGAGATTAACCACAGCAGTAGCTTCCTCTCATACAATCAATTGAATCAAGTTTTGTTTGCACTTCCTGGGGCGACCCATTAGCTAAGACAGTTTTATCAAGAGCAACAACCTTGTCATAAGAATTTAGAGATGAACCCCAATCGTGACTGCTAACAAAAAGTGATAACCCTGCATCAGCTAACTGACGAATGATTAACAAAAAGTCTTCTCTTGCAGGAGGATCTAATGCAGAACAGGGCTCATCAAGAAGTAAGATTTTTGCTGGTGACATTAAAGTTTTAGCCAGCAATGCTCTTTGTTGTTGTCCGCCAGATAATGAATCTAGTCTTCTTTTAGCTAAATGAGATATTCCCACTCGTTGAAGTGCAGCCTCTAGTTCACAACAAGATAATTTTGAATGGTTCACACGTCCTAAAGAGACCAAACCTTCAACAGTTATTGGGAAATTCCAGTTCAATTTCCCCCTTTGAGGCATTAGAGAGACTTGGGTTCGATTATTAAATATCGGGTTACCATTAATGGTTATTTTACCTTTGTCAGGCTTGCTGTGTCCTTGAAGCAAATTTAATAACGTGGACTTACCTGCACCATTTGGACCAACAAGAGCCGTCAAAGTGCCCGGTGTTAGAGCAACTGAGACTTCTTCCAAAACAGGGTTACTTAGCCTTGAATAAGAATATGTCAAATTTTCAGCAATTAAACTGGTCAT
>QBWF01000040.1 GCA_003283665.1 Prochlorococcus sp. AG-315-I14
GATGGCATGTCTCTGCTTCCTTTATTTTCCCAAGATCACTTAGTGTGTTTCCTAGATTGTAATGAGCCTCTGCGAAATCAGATTTAAGTTCAATTGCTTTGCGCAGTAGTAATTCTGCTTCTCTTAATTTTCCAAGACCTTTCAATATTTTTCCATAATTAGAAAAAACTCGATGATTCTTGCATCCTTGCTCTATGAAATGCTGATAATATTTTGCGGCTTCTGAAAGATTTCCTTCTGAATCTAATTTAAATGCTTCATTAATTATTTGTTCTTGAGAAGGAGAATTTATATTAACAGTAAGACTTTCTTTAACTTCTTTTAAAGCAAAGGGAACTGGGAATGTTCTTATCTTTGATACGTTGTTCTGTTCTTTCTCTTTGCGACTAGATTCCTCCATTTTTTTCTACTCTTTAAGCTCAAGCACTTTACTACTAATTCTAATTCTTGTTCACTCTTTCTTAAATCATTTCTTAACTTCTAGACCAAGAACTAAAAGTAATTTGATGACTATAGTTATACATAGAGAAAAGGAAAAGTGGAGCCAATCTCTATATTGAAATAGGATGCTCTATGTTTTACGCAATCTCAAAAATAATGTCGTCAGCGGCCAATCAGAAGTTCGAAAAGTCTCCTACACTTTCCCCATAAGTTTCCCACGAGAACTGAGGATAATTGTTTGAGTGAAGGTCAGAGATTACAAGGAATATTTTGGGTAGCAACTATCGATTTGGAATAGTATTGCCTACTAAAACGTAGTTATTAATTCAAAAGATATGTTCCCCGGGAGTTCCCCTTGTCGCTTAGTCACCTTCTCCATAAAGAAATTCCTAGAAAGACGGTTTTCGCTACACAACCAAAATATTAGATGCTTTTGGTCTTTCACAAATTCATTGTAGAAATCTAGAATCGAGAAACCCCTGCGAAGCTCTTGGAATATTTTTCTTCGAATCTTACCTGGTTTTTAGTTTCTATTTTTTTGTACTAAATCAAAGACTAAACATATTCGCTCTTCTGTACTTTTAAACGGAATAGTATGGTGGAATAATGAAGAAGGGAATATACAAATGTCTCTGGTTTCTATTTTTTTAATTGTTGAATCGAAATTTTTGCCTTTAGTAGGATAGTCAGGACCTTGGTAGCTAAAAGATATATTTCCTGCGTTATCATTGTTATTCCGTTTTGGCACTTGGAGGTAAAAGCTGCCAGTAATCCACCCGTATCTATGATTGTGTGGCTTAATAAATCCTCCAGTCTTCATACAGAGTATCCATGAACGTAGTGTATATTCGGTAGGCCAATTGTTGATAAAACCTTGTTTACTATCTTTAAATTTCGTTTTGTAAATTTCAATCTTGATCTCTAATGCTTTTTTGAGTGATTGAATAAATGGATAGTTTAATAAGAATAAATCACCTGTACTTTGTGAGGCTTTATGAATAAGGGGTTGAGGTTTCGTTTTAAGCTTATCACTGTTTAGATAAGAGATGAGTTGGTTAAAATGTTTCTCGGAGAATAATTCGTCATTTATTTTCTCCAGAAGCACATACTTAATTGCTTGATTACAGAAATGTGAGATGTTTCTTTTTTCGTAAATAATATTGGCATGTTCAATAATGCCACTCATATCAGCATTACAGATTTTTTTTGGCGACAGCTCTTTATATTTTTGATCAAATTCTTTTTCTCTATCAAGAGATAATAAACAACTTAGATACAAACTTTCACAACTATCAGATGTATTTTTCTTCAGATATTGTATCGCTAAATTATATTTTCCTTTAAGAAAAAAGCGTCTCGCTAATTCTTCAACAGCACATGTTAAGTTAGGATCTAATTCAATTGCTTTGCGTAGAGATGATTCTGCACCATGTGAATTACCAAGATCATTTAATATCATTCCTAGGTTGTAATGCGCTATTGCGTAATCAGGCTTAAGTTCAATTGCTTTGCGCGTGGATAATTCTGCTTCTTTTAATTTTCCAAGGCTTTTTAAAATAACTCCATAATTAGAAAAAATTCTGTGATCATTAAATCCTTGATTAAGGCAGTATTGATAATATTTTGCTGCTTCTGAAATATTGCCCTGTGAATGCAACTTAAATGCTTGATTAATGATTTCTTCTTTAGAAATTTTAGATAGGCTATTAGTTGTAACAGTGATATTTTCTTTGATTTCTCCTAAAGCAAATTGCACTGGGAAGGTTTTTTCCTCAGTCACTTTCTTCTTGTCTTGCTTTATTTCAGCAGATTCCTCCATCTATGCTGTAATTTCTGGTATTTTGTCTAACTCCAATCCTACTAGAAATTCAACCTCACAATTATTATGCGCTTGAAATAGTCAGATTTTCGTTTTACAAGCCCATAGCTGATACATCCTTCTAAAGGTATTGGGATGTTTTTCTTCAAATTTTTCCCAGTTCTCTAGGTTTGTTTGCTTCTTATCTTCTGGAAAAAATTTCTTATACTCAGGGATTAAATTTGTGTATTAAGAGTTTGCTTGGCATGAAAGTCTCTGTTTATATAATTGAAACTTTTAGGTCCTTTGATTTTCTCATTAGTAATTTTACTTACAGTTTGATCTCCTATCTTTTGGGCATATGCGATCCAGTTTCTCATTATAAGAAAGTTATTTAAAGTAAATCCCTCAATACTCTTGCTCGATATGCCCCACTCTTTCTTACCTGAATCTATCTCCTCTTCCAAGTTTCTCCAGTTTTCATTGTAATTCATAGCTTGATCTCCAGATATCGTTATCTTTTTATATTCTGGGAATTCTAGTGGATATTCAGAACAACCTCTTTTCACTTTGGATGTTAAATCAATTCTAATATCATTTTGAAGGTGAATATTTAACTTCTTAGAGATTTCTAATGCCTCATTGAGACTTAAACAATAGATCAGTCCTTTATAAAATCCTGAGATATCAGACCGCAGTTCGACAATAGATTTCCTAGTATTATTATTTTTAAGTTTTAACTTATCGAAAAGTAAAAATAGTTTAATTAATTCAATTACTGAATCTAATTCAACTTGAACTTTATAACATCCAAAGCAAAATTCAGGAATTATTTTATGTTGATTGAATATGAGCTTATGCCTTCTACAATTGAAATTAACTTCATTTCTTTTATATATTTGTGATGAATTTGTTTCTAAACTTAAATTGTATTTTCGATAAATTTCGAGTCCATCTTTGTAAATTTTTATCGCTTCATTATCAGTTATAAGAATATTTTCTTGATTTGAAAGATTGAGGTTTTTGAATTCTTCATTTATTACATATAGTTGGTTTAAATTAATCTTGTGTGGTTTGTATATAGTTAGGAATCTTATTAAATTATTTGCAATAGTGTTGTCGTGAGGATTTAACTCAATAGCTTTGAGGATAGATAATTCAGCTTCTTGTAACTTACCAATTTCTATTAAAACATTTCCCAAATTTGCATGCGCTTCTGCGTATCCAGGATTCAGTGCAATCGCTTTGCGTAGAGATAATTCTGCTTCTTCTAATCTGCCAAGATCTCTCAATACATTTCCTAGTTTGTAATACGCTTCAGCGAAATCAGCATGAAGTGCAATTGCTTGTCGTTGTAATAATTCTGCTTCTTTTAATTGACCAAGATCTCTCAAGAGAGATCCCAGGTTGGAATAAGCCTCAGCGAAATCAGGATTGAGTTCAATTGCTTTGCGAGTTGCTATTTCTGCTTC
>QBWF01000041.1 GCA_003283665.1 Prochlorococcus sp. AG-315-I14
TAATAACTCAAAATGAATTTTCGAAGTTGTTAGATAAAGGTTATAAGTTATCTGATCGTATTGGGAGAAAAGGCATTGAAGCAGCTTTTGAATCTGAGTTGAGAGGTGAATGGGGAGGCGAAATGCTTGAGGTCGATTCAACAGGCATTGTTCAACGAAGTCTTGGATTAAAGTTACCTAAAGCGGGTAAAGATCTTAGATTAACTCTAGATTTAGCTTTGCAACTGACTGCTGAAAAAGCACTGTCTGATAAGTCTAGTGGGGCAATTGTAGCGTTAGATCCAAGAACAGGAGCAATCAGAGCAATTGCGAGTAAACCAACGTTTGATCTTAATTTTTTCTCAAAATCTTTTGTGAGTAAGAAACAGTATGACAACTTATTTTTGTCACCAAAACTTCCTCTTCTTAGTCGGGCAGTTAATGCGTATGATCCAGGGAGTACATGGAAACCTGTAACAGCTATTGCAGGTATGGAAAGTGGCAAGTTCCCGTCGCGTATCCAATTAAAAACTGTTCCTTGTATTACTTATGGTAGTCATTGCTTTCCAGAATATAATAACCGAGGCTTTGGGCTGATTGGCTATGAAGATGCATTGAGAGTTTCTAGTAATACCTTCTTTTATCAAGTTGGAGTAGGTTCTGGATCGAAAGCTCTATATGATGCTGCAATAAAACTTGGTTTCAATCAAAATACAGGTATAGAAACTGTCATTGAGGAGAATATAGGTTTAGTTGGCAATAAAGATTGGGCAGATCAAGGTCGAGGTTGGGGAAAAGCTGGTATGACTCCTTGGATCGTAGAAGATATGGCTAGTGCATCTATTGGTCAATCAGTTATTCAAGTAACACCATTACAATTAGCACGAGCATATGCAGTTTTTGCTAATGATGGATATCTTGTCACCCCGCATTTAGTGCATGTGAAAAAAGAGTGGAAGTCAAAAAAATTTCGTCAAAAAGTAGATATTCAACAAAATACACTAAATACTATTCGCAATGGACTTCGAAAAGTAGTAACTAGTGGGACAGGCATGAGGATCAGCCAAGATTTACCCTTTCTTCCTCCTGTAGCAGGTAAATCAGGTACAGCTGAAGATAGTAGTGGAGGGGCAGATCATGCATGGTTTGTTGGCTTCGCACCTTATGATGCTGGAGAAATAGTTATTGTTGCATTTGCTCAGAATACTCCTGGAGGTGGTTCAGTCCATGCTCTACCAATGGCAAGAAAAATGTTGCAAACATGGTTTGAACTGAAATCTAATGATAAGGAAGATAAGAAACAAGATTAGTTGTTAATTCCATTAGAGTGGTTTAGTTGAAGGAGTTGATTCAAAATGGCGTTGATTGACTTATCCTCAGCAATCTTTGATTTATTGCTAGTTAATTGACGACCTAAAACTAGAGCTCCAAGATGGCTTAACTGAATCCGCATCGAAAGTAATACTTCCATACATCCCCCTCCTGAAAAACTTGCAATCGCGATTGGACGCTCATTAAATAAATTGCGGAAATCTTTTCCTTGAATAGAAAGCCAAGCTATTGCGTTCGTAAGAATTGGAGGGATTGACCCGTTGTATTCAGGTGCACAAATGACCCAGTGTGAGTGACTTTCCATTTGAAGATTGATGGATTCAAGATTGGCTGGTGCTTTATCTTTTGAATTATGACGTGGATTAAAGAGAGGTAAGTCATTTTCAGATTTAGTCAAATCGAGTAATTCACATGAATAGTTTAACTTTTTTCCTTCGACTAAAAATCTTTCAGCTAATTTGAGATTTTCACCATTACTAGCAGTAATAACAAGAAGCTTTTTATCAGACATAGTTAATTAGGAGGGATGTATTTATGGATTAAGCCGTTATTGCAATGGGTTAGTAGTTCGCTCCTGTTTTTCGATGGTGAACTGCTGTTACTCCATTTTTTTTGATGACTTTTCCATGTTTAATCTCAGCATATATCAGCCAATGATCTCCACATTCCATTCGTTGATTAACCGTACCTTCTAACCAAGCCAAAGCTTCATTTAACAATGGTTGATTGCCGGGACTTAATTTAATTTCAAGACCGGTAAATCTATTATCCCCAGGTTTAAAGGATTGAAGAAACTGTTTAAGGAGACTTTGGTGGTTATTTTGTTCTAAAATATTTAAAGCAAAGCTATCACCTGTATGCAGTAAATTTTCTACAGCTCTTTCTTTCGCTACTGCAATTGTAATACCAGGCGGTGAAAAGCTTGCTTGACTAACCCAACTTGCTACCATGGCTCCGCTAAGTAGGTTATCTTTATTTCCTTTTTGAGCAGTCAATATACACAGTGATCCGACCACTCTTCCTAAGGCATTAATTGTTGGATCACTTTTACTTGTATTAAGACCAACATTAGCTTTTCTTTGTTGACGTAATTTTGCATGAATTAAGTTCTTACCATATTGGATGCCTGTTTCTTCAAGCTTTTTGATCATTAAAGTATCAGGACTAAATTTGATTTTTATAGGCTCGAAACCAAAATCAAAGCCTCCATCTTTTAATTTTTTTTCCAGTAAGTCAAGAGCTTCACCACTCCATCCATAACTTCCAAATACTCCAGCAGGTTTTGTTCTGTCTCCCTCAGCTAGAAGTGTACCAAGTGCCGAAATTATGGGCGTGGGTGCATGTCCTCCTAATGTTGGTGATCCAATTAAATATCCATCTGCTTTCCGAATTTCATGGACCAAGCTATTTGACGAGGTGAATTCACAATTAATAATTTTAACTTTGACTCCTGTTTTACTAATTCCTCTTGCGATTGCATCAGCAATAGCAGCAGTGTTTCCATATGCACTAGCAAATAATAGAGCAACTCTTAAGTTGCTGTATTTTTGGCTTTCACCCCAACTTTGGTAGTTATTGAGTAAACTTCTCCAACTACCGGTGATTGCAGGTCCATGTCCAGGTACTATTGTATCAATCTCAAATTCTTCGAATTTTTCGATAATACTATTGACTTGGTTAGACATAGGTGCCATTAGACAATCGAAGTAATGTCTTCTTTCTTCTTCTGTACTACTACCATTCAGCTCATCCCATTTTTCTTCATAGATATGTGCTCCAAATAATTTATCACTCATCAATAAACCAGTTTGTTTTTCGAAAACAATTAGTCCACCAGGCCAACGAGCTGTAGGTGCTGGAATGAAAGTAAGCTCAAAATTACTATTGAGTGATAAGGTCTCTACTTGTCTAATGATTTGAATCTTCGGAAGAATTTCTTTTTGTTTTATTCCTTCATTAGTATTTGTATTATTGGTTGGTTTACGTTGATTCCAAATCTCATTGAATAATTTTGCTCCTGGATTAGAACAAATAACGGTTATATTTTTGTAT
>QBWF01000042.1 GCA_003283665.1 Prochlorococcus sp. AG-315-I14
AGCATCCAAGAAGAAATTAATAACCATAAAAAGACCAATTAACTTATAACTTGATTATCTATACCTTGAGTAACTTCTATATCGATATATCTGCAACCTAAAAGGATAAAAATAATCTGAGATTGTTCTTGAAATTGATGCTTTAAGAATCAAGATTCAAATCATTTGAATCTTGAAAATTCTTATCAATACGTTCATCATCAACAGAAGAAATTTTCAACATGTCCAGATCAGATGGAACTAGACCATACAATTCAGCAATCTTTGACATTGCATCTGCCTCTGTTGAATTCCAAGATTCAGCTAACGCAATCCAGGTTTTCTGACTAAATTCCACTCCAAAGTTTTCGTTATTATTCCTCTTTTCATCCATCTCAGAAACTTTCTTAACTCCTTTCTCATTGAGAAGCGTTTTTATTTTTAAAAAAACTAATTCCAACATTGAGTAAAAGAATTTTTCTCTAGCTTTGTCATAAGCCCATTGAGCATCCTCCTGGTCTTTTTTTAAAGACTCTTTTTTGAATTTCTCAGACAATAGCAATCTCATTTCTTCAAATATCTTGGCAGTTCGGCTATTCCTAAATCAAATCTTCTATATCTTTATCTCTCAATAAACATTAGTCGACTGTATTTGTGAAACCTCTAAATTTAAATATGCTAGTAAGGGGAATGGTCAAAGTAAGTAGAAAAATTGATCTACAAATCACGAAAAAGTAAATTCTCCAACCAACCACAGTGAATATACCTACTAGTGTCTTTAAACGCTACTTACTCCAAATCAGAAAAGAAATGGAGAGGTTTTTATAATTCAAAATCAGTTAACAAACTACTGAAGAATGGAACGACTACTTGGTGACATAATTAGCCATGAAGAAGGGGGTGAGATTTTGGTCACCCCCTTTGAGTCCAGCACTTATCTTTTAACCTAATCCCTCTAACTTTGAAGTGCTTGGACTCCTGATCTATTTATACTCCTCTAAAATTAAAAATCAATAGAGAGAATTACCTGTTTAGCAACGAATGGTAGTGACAATTATCCGTTCTCTTTCATTCCCAGTATTATCTCCTAAGTTCTTCTACTCTGGCATTTGCACTCTTGACTACAGACAAGGTTTGTCTCTAGAAAGTAAATAGTGACTCTAAGCTAATCAAATGATTACAGAAAAGTCCTATCCAGCTTGCAAACTTCCTAAAACTCAAAAGGCACTTGAAGCAATTTATTCAATGCTATGGAAAAGACCGAAAGTATATAGAAGCTATTACAGACTTAACTAAAGAAAATACATCATTTAGGAATTGTTGCCTATACTCCTTATCTTGACTGATAACTTTCCGAAAGAGTCTTCCAGTGATCTCAGGATAGTTGACAATGTCGACAAGTTAGAAACACGCATTAATAAAAAATAATAGCTATTAGTTGCTCAATAATATGTCAACTACATTTGTTATAAAAATTGGACTAAATAACTATTAGAAATTTCCATCTTAGCTAGGAAGTCTTCCACAAAGGCTTACTAACTTCCCACTCAGTTTCTATAGAAGATTTCCAGAGTTCGATTGCTGTTTCTCTTGTCATTTTTTCAGTGTCTCTTAATTGAACATGAGGTGTTATTCCATGAAGAAATCTATATTTGCAGCTTGCATAGTGAACTCGCATATATGTTGTACCATCACAATCGGGATGCTTGTCAGGGAAAAACCGCATTGCCCAGATTCGATCTTTCTTAATTAACCAGCCTTCTCTCTTCATTAGTTCTGTTCGTCATCTTCTCCCATTTTGACCTCAACCCCCACGCAAGTTCCAAGAAAGACAATAATTATGCCTACTACGGGTCCCCAAGCTCCAAAATGTCTTGCGGGTTCAGGTGATTGGAAAAAGTCTGGAATCATTTATTAATTTTACCGTCTAAGTCGCAGACCTGCGCCACCAATACAAAAATATAACTAGAAGTATTTCAAATCAAGAGGGTGGGTAGGAATGCATGGACAACTCATTTGGGTAAATTAAAACTAAGCAAATAACTTTTCACGATAACCCTTTGGTCGATATTTTAGTACGCATTTTAAAATCCCAAACAGTAATTCCTCCTTATGAATTAATGGCAGCCAGAGCGAAATCGTCAGGTCTCCACGAACAGTGCAGCAAATACAACCGTTGGACATCTCAAAGAACTCATTGTCAGGAATTATGACCAGCCTCCTGATCAATACCAACTTCACCATATTCATTTTCGAGTACGTAATTCGTTAACCATGCTCTTCACTCAGATTCCTTTCAATCAATACATAGTGCCTGGTCTAAGAAGCCCGTAAGGATTGTGACTGGTACTATTTTTCAACAAACATCATTATTTATTTCGGTTGTGAGTACACTTGGAGTTCTCTATGCACGTATTTATCAACCAATTGTTATCTATACCTAGGAGTTCAATAGCCTTTACCTCAAAATCATCTAACTCAAAGTAGTTATAGGGAACTTTCAACCTTAAGATTAACTGCCCATTCTCTCTTGAAATAGAGTGATTTGAAAATTTATGTTCTTTAATATTTTTCTCAGAATCATTTAAGACAGTTAATTTTAAGATCTTTTGCAAGTTCCATGGTGATTGATCCCTGAAACTTGCTTGATCTTCCCAGTACTTTAGATAAGACCCTATCCCTTTGACTTTGGACATTCTAACCTCAGTTGAATAATAAGATTATATGAAGGATTGGATTTACAAATTAACGTTTAGTTAATGAATCCCATCTATTTGCTAGTTGACTGCCTCTTTTCTTATTGCAGGAACCACCCAAAGAATTAACGATATTACAAGTGTTATGAACAGCTACAGAAATCGTATTTCCTGTGGGCATTAAACCATCAACAAAAATTTGTTCAGATGCTATAGGTGTCGAAGTTTGTCTACTCAAATTCCTCAATAGCTTTGAAGCAGGTTTTTGCTCAGGGAATATAACTTTTACATTTTCATTCCTTAGGTCTGTGATTACTTTTGCAATAGCCTGAGGTCTAAGGCTCGCTGAATGACCAAGAACATTTAACAAGCTAATAGTTTTCAAACCAAAAGCATCCCCGTAGTAGTCCATAGATTTGTGCTTAGTAACTATCGTTCTTTGATTAGAAGGAATTGTGGCTACTTGCT
>QBWF01000043.1 GCA_003283665.1 Prochlorococcus sp. AG-315-I14
AACAAATAAAAAGAAAGACACAACTGGGATGAAGTCATGGAAAGAGTATCAAATGCACTACAAGCAGAACTAAGTACGAAGTAAATTTTCAATTCTATAACTATATTTCAGTAGTCAATAATATTGCCACTCAATGGCATCTACTCAAATTATTGAGTAGTGGAGAAGGTTTTCACCCCCCATTATAGTGTGTGAAAGTGAAGTTTTACTAGATATTTAATATTGGCGAGTGTGTACAAAATATGTTGTTTTTTATACACCTTTAACAGGGGTTTCTACGGATGTTGACTTTTTGCTGATTAATTTGACAAGGAATAACACAACAACTCCTCACACGATCCGTTCTGTAGAACAGAGAAAGGCACCCAAGGTCTCACGAGGATGGGGTGCCATTCTTAATGCAAATGATAAATAATCTATTGATAGAAAAAGCTGACTGCCTAAAGTGCATTCAAAAAGATCACTAAATGAAACTCAGAGATACTGCGATTGCTTTAGGAGTTGGTGCTGCCACTGCTGCGGGTTTATCTCTACTTAATGTTAATAAAAACGTTGTTATGGGATCCACTGCTGTAGTTGTAGGTGCAGGACTGATGATTGCTTTAAGAGATAAAGATGATCTAAATAAAAAAGTAAGAGATTATGAATATTTCTTTAATAGAGCACAAGATAAATTTGAAGTTGCGAATTATAAAGACGCAATAGTCGACTACAACAAAGCATTAGAACTTTCACCTGCTGAGATTTGCCTCGTCTACTCAATGCGCGGCAATGCTAAATGCAATTTAGGTGATTTAGATGGAGCAATCTCTGATCAAAATAAGGCATTAGATTTTGATCCTTTATATGCAGATGGATATTTCTATAGAAGTAGTGCCAAATTAAAGATGGGAGATTTTACTGGTGCTATTGACGACTATACAAAAGTAATAGAAATCAACCCAAAGGACTCAGATGCATTTTGTAATCGTGCAAATGTAAAAAAAGAACTAGGTGACCTCAAAGGTGCATGTGAAGACTGGAAGAAGGGAGCAGAACTAGGTGATGAAGATGCTGCAAAATTAATTGAGGAGCATTGCGAATGAATTTCTTTTTTGTAATAGTCATCCCAATTCTGATTCTTGGATTGATCTACATCCTGATCATTGAGAACAAAGAACTGCCTTTATCGATGGCAAGAATCTCAGATAATAGTGGTGCTATTTGGACCTTCGGAGTTATTACCATTACACTTCTCTCGATCTTCAAATACTTTAATAGCAAATGAGCAAGAATTTTTTAGCAGCTCAAGATTTATGGTATTTGGAATGAAAATGTTGTTGTTGAATTCCTTATGTTCAACAATTGGCACATGTGATAGTTGTTGAACTCATCGGCTAATACTTGAGAGGTCTTGTTTCGTCCAATAGGTTAAATTGGTGAGGAGTTGAGATCCTCCGCAGTGGAAACAAGGAAGCACTTGCGCCTGATTTCCAAAACAACCGCCTTGTTCAGAAGCTGGCGGTTTTTTGATGTCAAAGAGTTTGACGACTGCTAGTAGTCGTAAATAGATTATTAGTAACTGATCAACTCACAAGTGCAGAGAAAACACTCTTTCTACATGGAGAGGGAGCAAAGTGACATGTAGAAGTAACCGCTTGCAAGCCTTCTCACTATGTCACTTTATTTGCAATTGAAACTAACCTGAAACATAATCTTTTTAAATCTATAACTAGATTAGAGTAGTTAGTACAAATCCTAGTCATTAGTTCCTTACTCAAATATTCCGCCAAATCCCAGTAAACAACTTAAGCAATTTTTCTTCAATTCTCCTAGGGAAGGTATGAGGCAACCTGCAGGAGACATCTCTGCGAAAATAATTTCCCTCCTACGACTACCTTAGAGATAGCGTCAATCATATTAGATACTTATCGATACGAAGTTTTTGTCCCCCTTGGCTGTGATCTCTAAGTGAAATATAATATAAAGAGACTACTGAATCTTCTAGATTTATAAGTTCATTATTACACGACCAGCTAAACCTATCTACAAAAACTATTTCCCAAAAGACACAGCACAAACCAACTTCCAAAACTAGGGAAGATGTGAAGGAAATGTCCATAGACTTGCAATGGTATGTATCAGTTCTGGGGCTCTAAGATTTCTATCTGAATACGCAAAGAGTAGATCAGTTGTTGGGTTTTTAGAGAAATGGTACCTACATCGGAAGCTCTCCACAGAATCAAGAGTGTAGACACTCTGAGTTGATTACTTTGAGTTAAACGTCAAGAATGTATAATCAAGATACTATTAGATTCTCACTAAGGTATGTGCTTTGTATGCTCACAACCAAAAGGTTTTGAGACTGATATTTCAAAGGTTATAGGACTAAACAAAAATTCAGATTTCGCAATATCCAGCCTAAACGATCCAAGATCTAATCAAACATTGCAAGAATCAAAGGTAACATATAGCGGTGAATTTAGTGAGTACAAGTTCTACAACAAAGGTAATGGGGTCTATCAAATCAAAACTGATTCTGGATATGATGACATCACAGGTCTTCCCTTGATGACTTTTACAGGAGAAGAAGAAACGAGTATATTTAGAGACATTAGTGCCATAGTTGACATCAAAGGAACGTTTGATCAAGTCACAGGTTTAAATACAGACGATGCAAAGATGTTCCGCTTATATAACGCATCTTTCAAACGTCTTCCTGATCTGGGTGGATTGAAGTATTGGATAGATAAATACAGTTCAAGTCAAAATGATGGGCGAACAGTGGCATCATCTTTTCTGGGTTCTGCAGAGTTCAAGCAGCGTTATGGAGACAACCTTTCTAACGCCAGATTCGTAGAGACTCTCTATGTAAATATTCTCGGTAAAAACTATGACCCAGACGGATACAACTATTGGTTAGGGCAACTGAATAGTGGCGCTGAAACTAGAGGTGAAGTTCTCTTGGGTTTTTCAGAGTCAGAAGAAAATAAAACACTCTTTAGCGAAATGACGGGATTTATTTAACCGCAAAACTTCATCTTTAAAGAAATAAAAAATCAGTCCTGTAAAGAAAATTATCTTGCTATGAGAGCCTTACGTTAAAACACCTAACAAACATAGTTGATAGTCAAAAATTTGTTCCACGTAAAACG
>QBWF01000044.1 GCA_003283665.1 Prochlorococcus sp. AG-315-I14
ATGAGAACCCCTGGGAGAAGAGAGATAGGCCACGGTGCTTTAGCTGAAAGAGCTATAATTCCTGTATTACCGGCTAAAGACACATTCCCATATGTTTTGAGAGTTGTAAGTGAAGTATTAAGTTCAAATGGTTCTACTTCAATGGCATCAGTTTGTGGGAGCACTCTTGCACTTATGGATGCAGGAGTGCCGCTAAAAGCTCCTGTCGCAGGTGCAGCTATGGGATTAATTAAAGAAGGAAAAGAAGTTAAAATATTAACTGATATTCAAGGAATAGAAGACTTCCTTGGAGATATGGACTTCAAAGTTGCAGGGACAGAGAAAGGTATTACTGCGATACAAATGGATATGAAAATAACTGGTCTTCCAATTGAAACAATAGGAGAAGCTATAAATCAAGCACTCCCAGCAAGAACACATATTCTAGGGAAAATGTTAGAAGCAATAGATACACCACGGGAAACTTTATCTCCACATGCTCCCAGGTTGTTGAGTTTTAGAATTGATCCAGAGCTTATAGGAACAGTCATTGGTCCAGGTGGAAGAACTATAAAAGGAATTACAGAGAGAACTAATACAAAAATTGATATTGAAGATGGAGGTATCGTAACTATTGCCTCTCATGATGGAGCCGCAGCTGAGGAAGCACAAAGAATAATTGAAGGTCTAACAAGAAAGGTTCATGAAGGTGAAATTTTCTCAGGATCAATAACTAGAATTATTCCAATAGGTGCTTTTGTCGAAATACTTCCAGGGAAAGAAGGAATGATACATATCTCACAACTATCTGAGGCAAGAGTGGAGAAAGTAGAAGATGTTGTAAAAGTAGGAGATCAAGTAACTGTAAGAGTTAGAGAAATAGATAATCGTGGTCGGATCAATTTAAGTTTAAGAGGTGTACCTCAAAATGGAGGTATGAATTATCCTGAGCCAACTCCCACTCCTGTTGCGCCCCTCACATAAATAATTTAAACCTTATAGTCTGGTTCTAATTCGGAGAAAAATTTCATTGCTTTATTACAAATTAATTGATGAGTTTTTCCATGACTAGCTATTAAACAACCTCTTTGAGAATAGTCAGATGTTTGATAATCCAAAGGTCTTCCATCTGCATGAGTAAAGTATCCACCGGCTGCTTCAAGAATTGCCTGAGGAGCAGCCATATCCCAATCTTTGGGTGCAGTTTTCCCCGAAAGAGAAATATAAACATCTGATTCCCCTCGTAAAATTGAAGCTACTTTGCATCCTACGCTTCCAATTTTTTTTGTCTCGCCAAAGTCCATTGTCTTTATAAGATCTTGAAGTCTTAAATCGTGATGATTTCTGCTGGAAACTAGAGTTAATTTAGAGATTTCCTCTCTATTACTAAAAGAAATATCTTTTCTTTCACCACTCCTATTCTCACACCATGAGCCACTACCTATAATTCCGAACCATAGCTCATCTCTTTCAGGTATTAAAACTATTCCAATTTTTGGTCTTTTTTTAAAAGCCAAAGCCAAATGAACTGCGTAGTTTTGAGACCCTTGAAGAAAATCCTTTGTCCCGTCAAGAGGGTCAAGGATCCAGTTCCAATCTTGTTTAAGTTGACTATTTTTAAATGATTTTTCTTTAGAAGTTTCTTCGCTTAAAATATCCCAACTAGCCAAAGGAAACTTGGCTTTCAAACCTGATAGCAACAATTCATTAACTGCTAAGTCTGCTGCTGATACTGGACCATCCCCTCCTTCCTCAACAGTTAAATACTTTGGGAATCCATAAGGAGGCTCGTTCCCACGAGCATAAGCCTTCAAAACTTCTGCCGCAGCCCAGCTAAGATTCCTAAGTTCATCTAAAAGTGTTGTAAGTTCGACATCCTTTGGCAAAACAAGTTCAATTGACATAATAGATTTGACTGATAAATACAAAATTAAAATTAAAGCATCTCGATTAGAACCTTCACCTGGGACCCTTTACATAGTGGGAACACCAATAGGAAACATGGGTGATTTATCGCCTAGGGCAAAATCGATTCTTAAGAATGTTTCACTTATAGCTTGCGAAGATACTCGAAGAAGTGGACAACTCTTAAAAATTATTGATGCTAAAGCACCTCTTCTTAGCTACCACAAGCACAATGTCAAAAGTCGATTAATTCAGTTATTAGAAATTCTAAAAAGCAACGGTAGTATTGCCCTAATTAGTGATGCTGGGTTACCAGGAATAAGTGATCCAGGAGAAGAACTTGTTCATGCTTCAAGGCTGAATAATCATGAGGTGATCTGCATTCCTGGACCATGTGCAGCAATAACGGCATTAGTTGTAAGTGGATTACCCTCTCATCGGTTTTGCTTTGAAGGTTTCTTACCTAAGAAACAAAGCGATAGAAAAAAATTACTAAAATATATTTCTCAAGAAGAAAGAACAACAATAATATATGAATCACCGCATCAATTAATCAAGCTTCTAGAAGAACTTTCTACTTTATGCGGAATAGATCGACCAATTCAAATTTCTAGGGAACTTACAAAGAGATATGAAGAATCAATAGGTTCTACAATAAAAGAAGCGATAGAATACTTTCAAAATAATAAGCCTAGAGGTGAATTCACAATAGTGCTAGGAGGGAATAATAAAAATACAAACCCAATAAGTGAATCAGAAGCAATAAATAAACTTAAGGTTTTAATCAATGAAGGATATAAATCAAATGATGCGGCGAGAAAAATTTCTGATGAAACTGGTTACTCAAAGAAATGGCTTTATTCAAACTTACATAGTAAAGTTAGCAAATAAACTTTATTATTCAATCACAACACAAAAAGTTGGATAAATCCAAGTTGATCTATTAAAAAATGCTTTTAAGATTAAAACTTTTTACAGTGAGTTTAGCAAGTGGGATATTATTGCTTTTCTTTCTTTGCCT
>QBWF01000045.1 GCA_003283665.1 Prochlorococcus sp. AG-315-I14
GCATAAAAACCAAATTATAAAATTCTATAAATCGACTATCATCTTCAAGGTCTAGTTCATCAGTTCCTAACTCAGGTTTAAAATCAAAATATAGTTCTGAACATGGGCCACAAGGTCCCGTAGCTCCAGATGACCAAAAATTATCTGAAGTACCCATCCTGATGATTCTGTTCTCATCAACCCCCACAACATCTCGCCATATTTGTTCTGCTTCTAAGTCTTCTTCAAAAACGCTAATGACTATATTTTGTGGATTTAATCGAAAAACCTCAGTAGTTAATTCCCAAGCCCATTGAATTGCTTGTTTTTTAAAATAATCACCAAAAGAAAAATTACCGAGCATCTCAAAAAAAGTATGATGCCTCGCAGTTCGTCCAACATTTTCAATATCATTTGTTCTTATGCATTTTTGACTGGATGTTGCTCTAGAAATAGAAGACTCTTTTAATCCTAAAAATATAGGCTTGAAAGGTAGCATCCCAGCAATTGTCAATAAAACTGTTGGATCATCTGGAATTAAAGAAGAACTTTCAAGTTTTTTATGATTATGTTGGGTGAAAAAGTTTATAAATGCTTCTCTTATTTCATCTCCAGAAAGAGATGGTGGATTAATTAACGAAGAAGAATTTTTTTGCATACCTAAAAATTATCTCAAATAAGGTTTTTGAAAATAATCACAAAAAACGCCAAAGTTGCTCAACTCACCTTTAAACAATAACAAAATGGAAACCCTTGAGACTTTGAAAGACAAAATACTCAAAATAATCAACCTCTAACCTCAATCTATTGCAAACAAATACTATTTACGGGAAGCAGTATCACACTTGCCAACCTATCTATCCTATTATGGGAAAAATGGACTAGGTATTTTCACTTAGCAGCCTGATTTAATGCGATTGTCAGGCTTCTTTCAATTAATGGCTTTAGGAAAATGGTTTTTACTGAATCAACAGCTTTACAAAATCAGAAAAATAATCCTCCAAAGCTTTCGCTGCAATATGAAACAATTGCAATAGATACACATACTCTAAGATCACTCGATTGGGATCGAAGTAGGTTTGATATTGAATTTGGCCTTCGCAATGGAACTACTTACAATAGTTTTTTAATAAGAGGTAAAAAAACTGCACTTATAGATACAAGCCATTTAAAATTTAAAGATATTTGGTTTGAAAAACTAAAAAAAGAAATCAATCCAACAGAAATTGATTATTTGATAGTCAGTCATACAGAACCAGATCATTCAGGATTAATAAAATATCTAATTGAGTTCAATCCAAATATTGAAATCGTTGCATCTAAAGTAGCTATAAAATTTCTTGAAGACCAAATTCATCAACCTTTTAATTCAACAGCAGTCAAAAGTGGCGAGACACTAAATTTAGAAAGTAATTCAACTAGTGGAATCGAACACAAAATTGAATTTATTAGTGCACCAAATTTACATTGGCCAGATACTATTTTCTCTTTTGATCACGGTACACAAGTTTTATATACTTGTGACGCTTTTGGTTTACATTACTGTTCTGAGAAATTGTATGACGAAGATCCAAGCCTATTAAATGAAGATTTTCGATTTTATTACGAATGCCTAATGGGTCCTAATGCCCGCAGTGTAGTTCAGGCGTTAAAAAAAATCGATACATTGCCAACTATCCAGACGATTGGAGTTGGTCATGGACCAATCCTAAATTTTAATACGCAATTATGGCTAAATAACTATAGAGAATGGAGTAAGCAAAGGAGTACAGGGGGAAATTATGCTGTGGTTTGCTATCTCAGCCAATATGGTTTTTGCGATCGTCTGAGTCAATCAATTGCTCATGGCATTGGGAAGGCAAATGCTCAAGTGCAATTAGTTGATCTTATTGCCTCTGATACACAAGAGTTAAGTGCTCTAATTAGTGCAGCAAGTGCAGTAGTTGTACCCACATGGCCTATCAAATCTGATTCAGAATTACAAAGCAATATTGGAACACTACTTGCATCCTTAAAACAAAAGCAGTGGGTAGCTACTTATGACTCATATGGCGGAAATGAAGAGCCTATTGACTTTATTAGTAACCAATTAAGAAAGCTTGGACAAAAAGAAGCATTTAAACCACTTAGAGTACGTAATGAACCAAACAAAACTATTTACCAACTATTTGAAGAAGCTGGTACAGATTTAGGACAAATTCTTACTAGAAAGAAAAATATAGCAGCCACTAAAAGCCTTGATGGAGATCTAAATAAAGCTCTTGGTTGTTTAAGCGGGGGGCTTTATATTGTTACCGCTAAAGAGAACACAGGAACAGACAGTCGAAATGGTGCAATGGTTGCTAGTTGGGTAAGTCAAGCAAGTTTTGATCCACCTGGTATAACCGTCGCGGTTGCAAAAGACAGAGCCATTGAATCACTACTACAAGTCAAAGATCGTTTTGTTCTGAATATCCTTCAAGAAAACAACTATTTACACCTGTTCAGACACTTTTTAAAACGTTTTCCACCGGGCGCTAATCGATTTGAAGGAGTTGAATTAATGAATGACCTTGCACCTGGCGGACCTGTTTTATCTGATGCTCTAGCATTCCTTTCATGTAAAGTCATACAAAGAATGGAGACAACAGATCATTGGATCATTTATTCATTAGTTGAACAAGGTAATTTATCTAATACTCAAGGTAAAACAGCTGTTCATCACAGAAGAGTGGGAAGTAATTATTAATAATGATTTTAAAGATATTTTCTAGTCCAAAGTTAAATCAGATAGTAAAAAAAACTATTCAGATCCCTATTGAAACAAACTTTATTTGCCTAAGAAGTCTTAATCCGAATAGAACTAGATTTGAAGTGGAATATTCTCTTGAGAA
>QBWF01000046.1 GCA_003283665.1 Prochlorococcus sp. AG-315-I14
TGTGCTTCTGCGAAATTAGGGTTGAGTTGAGTTGCTTTACGAGCGGATAATTCTGCGTCTTTTAATTTGCCAAGATCTTTAAATATGTTTCCCAGGTTGGAATGAGCCTCTGCGTAATCAGGTTTAATTTCAATGGCTTTGCGTGTGTGTACTTCTGCTTCTTTTAAGTTCCCCAGACCTTGTAAAATTACTCCATAATTACAAAAAACTCGGTGATCCTTTAACTTTTTATTGATCAAATGTTTATAATATTTTGCTGCTTCTGAAATATTTCCTTGTGAATGGAAATCAAATGCTTGCTTAATTATTTGTTCGTTAGAAGGTTCCTTAGGAGTATTCCTAATAATATTAATATTTTCTTGATTTTCCTCTAAAGGGAATGGAACTGGAAATGTCGTTACTTCATAGACTTTCTTTTTCCCTTGATCTTTGTCACCAGATTGTTCCATCTATACTTTTCTATCTTTTCATACTAGGTATTTTACTACCAATGCTTCAATTATTCTTGTTTCATTGTAAGTGCCATAAATTAGCAGTCTCTTTGAATCATTGCCTACGATATCTCTAAGTTAGTGTGGTCTTTGAGAGGCTTTTAGTTTGTAATCCTCTCTGATTAGTTTCCCACGAGTTTCACATAACAATTAGATATAATAATCAAATGCTGTAATTTATGATGGCATAATAAGTAATTTTGCACTTTGTATTTTTACGAGCACTATTAAGTGGAATTAATTACCAGCATAAAACCCTGTTATTAACTGAATAATTGAGTTTCACGCGAGTTTTACTTGTCAATTGCCTACCTATTCGTATTGGTATACTATTGAGCAGTTTCAGGGGAGTTTCAGTTCTCACCTAGCCACCTTTTCTACAGAGAAATCGTATAAGAATGTAGTTCTCTACAAATCTCAAAATTTATATGCTTTTTGAGTATTTAGGTAGTCATTTTAGAAACTCAGAACTGATACATACCTGCGAAGGTCGTGGTATGTTGCTCTTCAAACTTTCCCCAGTTCTGTAAGTCCTTTTTGTCCTGTTAGTTAAACTCCTATTAATTTCACAGCAACTTGCTTTGTATAATAAGAAATTGCCAAAACTTCATAACTTAAATTATTATTAGAGCAAAATTCATTGAGTGCTTTATATTCATCCTGCTCCCAATTTTGATTGATAATAAACTCATCAAATATTAAAATTGTATCCTTATCTATTACAGGTTTTGAATAATTCAAGGCACAGAGAGTAGAAGAATAGAGGTCAGCATCAAAATTGATAATTGATGCGATAGGTCTAGATTCTGTAAAAAAACTTGGAAGCGTGGTTTCAAATTTTCCTGCTATAAATTTTCCGCCCTCAATATTAGGAAGGATCCCGTCTGCTGAATAAGTCCCTTTTTGCTCATTATGCCAATTTTCTGGTAATCCTTCAAAAGTATCAAATCCATAACCTTTTTTGAAAGTTTTAATTAGATACTTAAAGGATTCACCTCGCCAAACACCAAACTCATAGAAAGGGCGATCTTTTTTGCTTTTTTTAATCATACTGTCAAATAACGCCCATCTATGAAAAAACAAATCAGGTAATTTTGGTAAAGTAGAAACCCATTTAATAGAAAGGGTTATTGGATGATTTTTATGAGTTGATTTTATGAGATTATCAAATAATGATTGATCCCCTTGATGTAATTTTAGAGCACTTAGAGTGAGCTTTGCTTCTAAATAATTTTTATCTACTTTCAAGCATTGATTAATCCTTTCTTCTGCTTCCTCAATACTATTTGCTAATCCATATAAATTCCAAGCAGCACCTGCGTAGTTAGGATTCAGTTCAATTGCTTTGCGAGTAGATAATTCTGCGTCTTGTAATTTGCCCAGTTTTATCAATACATTTCCCAGATTATAATGCGCTTCTGCAAAATCAGGATGAAGTTCAATTGCTTTACGATAGGACAATTCTGCGTCTTGTGATTTACCAAGATCTCTCAATATGATTCCCAGATTTAAATGCGCTTCTGCAAAATCAGGATGAAGTTCAATTGCTTTACGATATGACAATTCTGCGTCTTGTGATTTACCAAGATCTCTCAATAAATTTCCCAGATTGTAATGCGCCTCTGCGAAATCAGGATTGATTTCAATTGCTTTGCGATATGACAATTCTGCTTCTTTTGGTTTACCAAGATCCGTTAATATGACTCCATAATTACAAAAAACTCGTTGATCATTAAACCCTTGATCAATGAAATGTTGATAATACTTTGTTGCTTTTGAAATATTTCCTTGTGAATGAAACTTAAATGCTTGATTCATTATTTTTTCTTTAGATGGTTTTTTAGAAGGATTATTCGTAGTAATAGTAATATTTTCTTTGATTTCTTCTAAAGCAAATGGAACTTTAAATGTTTTTACTTCAGATACTTTATTTGCCCCTTGCTCTTCTTGATTAGATGATTCCATCTATGCCATTTATATTTTTTGTCTATTGCTATCTTACTACTAATTTTAATCCGTATTGATTGTTTCTGAAATCATTTTTGAGCTCATATGGCGAGAAGATAAATGAGTGTTTTATATGGTTTCTCTACATAGAGAACATAGTACAAGGGGACAAAATCACCAAACAGAAACAGGAGGTAATATGATTTACGCCATCTCTAAATCAATATCTAAAACCACAAGATATGGTTTCGGATATGTCTCCTATGCGTTTCACAAATGTTTCGCAAAATTACTGAAGAAAAATGGGTTGAGTGAGGTACTGGGGTTACAAGGACGATT
>QBWF01000047.1 GCA_003283665.1 Prochlorococcus sp. AG-315-I14
ATTGAACATGCAAAGAATGGATAGCCATGGGCGTAGTTAGTAGTTCCGTCTAATGGATCTATGCACCATTTCAATCGACTTTCCTTTGGCTGATAACCGCTTTCCTCAGCGAGGATTGATATATTAGGTGTTTTCTTCTCTAAGTAATCTATAACTAATTTTTCACTTTCGGTGTCTGCATTTGTTACCAAATCTCCAGAAGTACCTTTACATTTTATAGATTTTATTTTGCCATAATTATCCATTAATAATTGGCCTCCTTTTTCTGCAGCAACACGAGCTATAACCATTAAGTCATTTAGTTCAATATCTGTAAGTCCAGAATTATGAGCTGCTATCTTGCATATTAAATTATTCATTCTTTAGAAATTTTATTAACATCATAAGTACGTCTCAGCAAAATGCATATTTGTTATCAAACCCTTCTTTGTGAGGATTTATATATTTTACATAAGCTAAGTTTTTAATTTAACTTATTGCTCATGAAATTATAATAAACGATACTTGTTGCTATATATTTAAGAAGGAGAAATAATTTATTCATTTCCCAAATCGTGGAGAGGTGGCCGAGTGGTTGAAGGCGCAGCACTGGAAATGCTGTATAGGGGCAACCCTATCGAGGGTTCGAATCCCTCTCTCTCCGTTTAATTGATTTTGTCTTTTGAATTTTTTTTAATGATCCATTACCCAAATTTTCCAGATATATAATCTTGAGTTGATTTTTGGTTTGGTGAATTAAAAATCTTTTTAGTTTTCTCAAATTCAACTAAATAACCTATTTTACCACTGTCATTATTGTCTTTATTTTCCGCATTAAAGAATGCTGTGTAATCACTAACTCTAAGGGCCTGCTGCATATTATGGGTAACGATTATGATAGTAAATTTCTTCTTTAGTTCATGTATTGTTTCTTCAATTTTTAATGTAGATAGAGGGTCAAGCGCTGAACAGGGTTCATCCATTAAAATAACATCAGGCTCTATAGCGATTGTTCTTGCTATACATAATCTCTGTTGTTGACCACCAGATAATGAATAACCACTTTCATTCAATTTATCTTTACATTCTTCCCATACAGCAGCTTTCGTAAGAGATTCTTCAACTAATTGATCCATGTTGCCAGTATATCCATTTACTCTTGCTCCAAATGCAATATTCTCGTAGATGCTTTTAGGGAAAGGATTTGGCTGTTGAAATACCATACCAATTCTTCTTCTTACTTCGACAGGATCTATATTTTTAGCATATATATCTGTACCTTCAAAAATAACTCTGCCAGTTAATGAGCATCCTTCAATTAAATCATTCATTCGATTAATAGCTCTGATAACTGTTGACTTTCCGCAACCTGATGGGCCAATAAATGAAGTAACTTTATTCTTATTTATATCACAAAATACATTTTTCACTGCAATAGTATTGGAATAACTAATAGAAACGTTGTCAAGTATAACTGATATATCCTTTTTATCTAAGGATAATAAATTATTGTTTAAAACCTGTTTGTGAGTCATTTCTTAATCATCATTGTAGATTATTATACTTTAGTTTTACCATATGAACCTAATGAACCTAACCATCGTGAGAGAATATTTAGAGTTAGTAAAACAAATACTAAAATAAAAGAAGCAGCCCAAGCTAACTCATTTTGGGCTTCATAGGGTTCTAGAGCAAAATTATAAATTAAAACAGATAATGAACCCATTTCATAAAAAAGATCTTCTATACCAGTTATATAATAAGTAGAAAATAATGCTGTAAAGATTAAAGGTGCAGTTTCACCTGCAGCCCTTGCAATAGATAGAAGTATACCTGTAGAAATTGAGCTAAAGGCTGTTGGCAAAGTAATATTGCTAATCATTGTAAATTTAGAAGCACCGACTCCAAGTGCTGCTCTTCTCATATCATTGGGCACTAGTTTTAATGCTTCATCAGTGGTCTTGATGATTGTAGGAAGCATCAAAATAGAAAGAGAGATTCCTCCAGCTATTCCACTATACATAGAACCAAATAATATTTTCGTAGAAACAATTAATGCGTAAATAAAGACGCCAGCAATTATTGAAGGTACACCAGCTAAAACATTTGAACCAAATCTTATAAATTTTGCAAATCGTCCGGACTTAGAATACTCAGCAAGATAAATTCCACCCCCTACGCCAATAGGTATAGATATAAGTGAAGCTAATGTCGTCATTATAAATGTTCCAGTTATTGCTGGACCAATTCCACCTGCAGAGAGAAGATCATCACCAGGTGGTTCTGGTTCAAGCAACAATGTATCAATATTTATATAACTACCTCCCTTTATTAA
Source organism: Prochlorococcus sp. AG-315-I14 (assembly GCA_003283665.1). The sequence continues at coordinate 2,315 of QBWF01000047.1, forward strand.
TATATAACTAATGACTAGAAATAAAGGTAATACAGAAATGGCGGAAAAAGTTATTACTATAAGCGTTAAAAGCTTATTGCCTATGTTTCTCCTTAATGAAGGATTATATGTTAAGGAAGGTTTGATATCATTATTCATATTATTGGTACTTAAGACTTAATTTCCTGACAATCCACTGTGCAAATATATTAACAATAAGGGTTAATATCATTAGTATAAAAGCCGCATACATTAACGATGAAACTTGGCTGCCATCTGCTTCGCCAAACTGATTAGCTAACATTGATGAAATAGTATAAGAAGGTGCAAAGATTGACCAACTAAAGTTATTAGAATTGCCAATAATCATTGTTACTGCCATAGTTTCACCCATTGCTCTACCTAAAGCGAGTAGA
>QBWF01000048.1 GCA_003283665.1 Prochlorococcus sp. AG-315-I14
GAAGGATCAATCTAGTAATACCTTTGGATAACAAATAAGACTTAGAAATTTCAAAGACACTTGTATTTGGTATCTTTATTACCCTTTGGTTTCTTGAACAATTTCTTTTAGCAGAACGTTGATTAGGGAACAATAAAATAGCCTGTCTTTTTTGTTCATTCTCAGGGAGAAAACTCCACTCTGGCAAATCAGAAATAGATTGAGAATCCAGCTCTACTTTTTTATCCACCAGCATATAAACAATGTCAGGTAAACTTTCTTTATCAAGAATCTGACAATCTACCTTTTGTTTCTCTGTTTCAAAACCAAAACTAGAAACTAATGGAACTATTTCTTCGAAATTATTTTCATCTTCTTGATTTTCTGCAGTGGACTCAGTCTCAAAATCTTCAGAATCATCAAGATCCCATGCCACTTCTTTTTCGAACTCCAAAGTCAAAGATTCTTCTTCCTTATTCTTAGGATCTTTAACTTCAATACTTTCAAACTTAGAAGCAAGAGCTGACTTCGAATGAATTAAGAGGCTTTCATAGACTTCTTTCTCTTGATTAAAAGTGTGACTAGAACTTAATTCACTTTTAGTCTTATTAATTTTTGATCTTTTTTCTTTTAACAACTTATATTCATCATCTGAGATTAAATTCTTAACTGTTCTATTAATGGTATTAGGGCTACAATTATATTTTTCAGAAAGATCATTTGCAGTCTCCCCTGATCGATAACCTTCTAGGATTTCAATTTTCTGACTCTTGGTCAATCTTTTATAAATCATTTCCATGTCAGATATACAGTAAACAATAGACGTATTCGAGAAAATTAGTAGGAATGCTTTTCAAACGTTTTCAAACCTAATAAAAGGTTTCTAATTTATTAGAAAATGAAATTTCAAACCTTAACCAGCTAAGCAATAAATTTAATCCTTTGTGGATCTGGTTAATTTCTATTGTGGAGTGATGCTTTGGTATGTAAGGTAAAAGATGATTTAGTGATTTTGAAAGTCTTCAAAAAAGTACTTTTTACAAAACACTTGAAATCTTCTGGCTCCCTTAGCTCAGCTGGATAGAGCAACTGCCTTCTAAGCAGTGGGCCGCAAGTTCGAATCTTGCAGGGAGCGTATTATTGATTTTCTGAACACAAAAGACTTCTGAAAATAACTTATATAAACCATATTGACTTTTCTGAAAGTACTGAAAACTTTGATAAAGGATCTTAAATTTATTACTTTTAATAATCTCAAGATTAGAGAATCAAGACAAACCAACTCCTCTTGCCATCAATGTTGCCAAGAAAGGAATAGAAGCAAAACCCAAAAGCTCAATATTAATTATTAGCCTTAATCTGGAAACTAAGTTGGAGGTAACAGTAGGCAAGACACCCTTACTAATAGGTATTGCCCACAAAACATATGTAACTGTCGGATAAAGAGATAATGAACCTACTAATCCAAAGGTAACCATCTTTGCCCAAAACAAAGGATTTTGTGTATAGAAATCTGAACCTTGACCAAACTTGATAACTCTATAGATACCACTAACTAAAAGAGTTATTCCAGCAATACCATATATAATATCTGCAATTATCATTGATATAGCTTCTTTCCTATTTAGATCAGTCTTTAAAGAAATACGTTCATATAACAATGCACCAAAGCAAAGCATAAAGCTTAAGTAATGAATATAGGCTACTGAAGCATTTTTAATTACTTCAGCAGGGAGAGAGGCTGCAATCACAATGCCTTCCAATAGAACATTTGATACACTTATATCAATCATAATGCACAGTGAGAATACTTTTGCTCTTCGACCTGATGAAATAAGAAAATATTATTGAATAAAGTAATTCAATAATATTTAGATATAAAAGAGTTCATAAGTATTAGATTTGCCCTTATCATATTTACCTTACAAAAAGCATTAAATTATGAATAAAAGATGTTAAAGGATGTTTCTAATGCGAGTAGATCATAATGAAGATAGTAATTTAATACTCTCGGGAATTCAACGATGAAAAAAATGCTAAGAAAATACATATTTAGTTTTTTTCTCTTTATTCTTGTTTTAATTACAAATACAGATTTCCTTCAAATAGAAATGGCCTCAGCCTCAGAAAATCAACAATCTGATTTAATTGAAAAAATATCTATCGATTATACAAAGAAATTTTGCAATTCAATTGGTTTTGGTCTTTCAAAAGAAAGTGCTATGAACTTCTCAATTTCAGAAAACAAAAAAATATTTGAAAAAAAGAAAGGTATTCAAAATATAGATAAAGAATTACTGGCAAATAAAATCGCTTTTTCAGTTATTGATAGTTGTGGCTATCAATTAAATTTATATGGAGATAAAGATATTGAAGAATTTGCAAAGTACTACTTATCAGTTGATCAGAAGAATTAATGAGTAATAAGAAAAAATGTAAAAAAGAAAAATGCCCTAAATGGCGAGGTCATAAATGCATTTGCAAAAAAAAGAAATAGCATCAATATCCTATTAAAAAGTTAGGCTTTAATTCTTTAGGGATGATTAAATTCCTACATGATAAAAAGATCCACCAAAAAATCGTACAAATTTTATTTTTACACTCAAAAAGTCTCACTAATTAATACTTGGAAACTTTCCAAGTAAC
>QBWF01000049.1 GCA_003283665.1 Prochlorococcus sp. AG-315-I14
CAATCAATTAAGTGGTTACAAAATTTTTAGTTCTTGTTTTCGACTTTCTATCGAATGCTGATGCACAAAATTCGTTGATTTTTGGCAAAGACATTAATACTTGGTTGATTTATGTTCTTATTTTTTTGGGATTAACTTTTTTTGGTTTTGCTTGGGTTTGGTTGTCGGGTTTCATAATCGAACAAAAATCAGACAAATCAATTAAGCAACCTTGGGAGTAATTGCTCTAACTCAATTTCTAGTGAAATAATTTTTCTTAGAAACATTTTAAGTTTTATTATTTATGTCTATTATTTTGAAAAAGGTCTTCATTGACTAAATAAATCTAAAAGATTGTCCAATCGTTCTCTATATTTATTAGAAGAATTGAAGCTTTTTAAAGGAGAAAATCATATGGGAAGGGCTAAAAAAGTTGTTTTGGCTTATTCCGGTGGTGTAGACACAAGTGTTTGCATACCTTATTTGAAAAAGGAATATGCAGTGGATGAAGTTATTGCTTTTGCAGCGGATCTCGGTCAAGGCGATGAACTTGATGAAATACAGAAAAAAGCAATTTCTTCAGGAGCTACTCAGTCTTTAGTTGGCAATTTAGTAAAACCTTTCATTGAGGATTTTGCATTTCCAGCAATTCGGGCAAATGGTTTATATCAGGGTAAATATCCCCTTTCAACAGCATTAGCTAGACCTTTAATTGCTCGCAGGCTTGTTGAGATTGCAAGAGAATTAAACGCTGATGGAGTTGCACATGGTTGTACAGGTAAAGGCAATGATCAAGTTCGTTTTGATGTCACTATTGGAGCTTTAGCTCCTGATTTAAAGTTACTTACTCCAGCTAGAGAATGGGGAATGAGCCGTGAGGAAACTATTTCTTATGGAGAAAAATATGGAATAGTTGCCTCAGTTAGCAAAAAAACACCATATTCCATTGATTTAAATCTTTTAGGTAGAAGTATTGAAGCTGGGCCACTTGAAGATCCATTTGCGATGCCTGATGAGAGTGTTTTTGGCATAACTGCTTCTATTTCTAATTCACCTGATGAACCTGAGGATATCGAAATAAGCTTTGAATCTGGAAACCCTGTTGCGATTAATGGAACTGAATTGGACCCTGTTTCTATTATTAAAAAAGCAAATAGTCTTGCAGGAAAGCATGGCTTTGGTCGCTTAGATATTATTGAAGATAGAGTTGTTGGTATTAAAAGTCGAGAAATTTATGAAACACCTGGCTTGCTTTTATTGATCAAAGCTCATCAAGAAATAGAGAGTTTAACTTTACCTTCAGATTTATTAAGTACAAAATTTGAGTTGGAGAGAAAATGGGCTGATTTGGTTTATCAAGGCTTTTGGTTTAGTCCATTAAAAGACGCTTTAGATGGATTTATTAATTCTTCCCAAACTAATGTAAATGGCACTGTTAAAATTAGACTGCATAAGGGAAATGCAACTATAGTTGGCCGTAAATCAACTAAAAATAGTTTATATATTCCAGATATGGCTACGTATGGAAGCGAAGATAAGTTTGACCATCATTCAGCTGACGGTTTTATTTACATATGGGGTTTACCCAGTCGTATTTGGTCGTGGGTAAATAAAACAAAAAATTGAGTATTCATTCTCAATTTAGGATTCTTTTGTTTCAATCTTTTTTTCTTCGGTAACTTCTTTATTAGCTTCAGTGGTTATTTCTTCTCCTTTAGATTCTTCTGTAGACTCTTTCTTAGATTCAGAAACCTTTACTTCTTCTTTCTCGGGACTAGATTTTTCAGTCTCATCTTTTGAAGTCGTTTTAGGTGTTGGTAATGGTCCGTGTTGTTTGACGGTTAAATAGCGAATAACATCTTCGCTTAATCGCATTGCTCTTTCAAGTACAGCAACTTGTTGTCCATCTCCAGTATGACTGAGTTGGACGTAGATTCCTTCTTTGTGCTTTGAAATAGGGTAGGCGAGTCTTCTTTTGCCTCTCATTTGACTGTCTAGAACTTCAACACCTTTTGTTGAAAGCATTTCACTGTATTTTTTTAAATGACTATCAACTTCTTCTTCCGCGATGTCCGGACGAAGGATGTACATCGTTTCGTAATAAGTTTGTTCAGACATAGAATTAACCGACTAGGACTAGATGGCTCATAAATGAGCGACGGATTAATTACTTTATACTCCTATGGTGATTTTTCATAGCTGCATTTTTACTGCGTTACTGATTCCTGGTAAATCTGGTTCATTGCCTTGAGAACAGCACCAACTTGAATAAATTACTATTGAGAAAATTCCTATTAATATTGTGCTTGAAAAAGTTCTGATAATTAATGTACTGGCAAATGGACTAAGAAAAAGTTGGAATATGTAACTTATTATTATCAAAACTATATTTATTAATAAAGCTTGAAGTGCATTAAAACGTAAAAAATATGATATTTTTTGATTTCTTATAAGTCCAATAAAAATAGCTAAAAATAAAAGTAAATTACCAAAAGGGAGAGATCTTTCAATTAAAATAATTGGAATAGCAGGTATTTGAATTATTTGAATTAAAGGATAGTTTAAAAATAAGTGATTACCAAATGGAAGAGCATC
>QBWF01000050.1 GCA_003283665.1 Prochlorococcus sp. AG-315-I14
TTATCAATTTCTCTTGCAGATGCCTGCCCTATAGACCAAGCGATTGATTTTTTTTTAATTGAAGGTACTAAAACATCTCTTTGATGTGGTGTTAATTTTTTACTATCTTTTAAGCCTTCTTTTAATAGTTTTAATTCATTATTTTTATCAAAAATTACCGCTCCAGCAAAAACAGGACCATATAAACATCCTTTCCCTACCTCATCAACTCCTGCTATAAGAATTTGCTTACACCCCATTTGTTAAGAAGTAGCTGATGACCTTCTTCTTTTCCTTCTTGGATCTTCAATCAATTCCTCTAATTGATTGGGTTCAGTGTTGTTCTTTATTTCAGTATTTTCTTCTATATTAATTGATTCAGTTATTTCAATTTCTTCGGAATTTTGGTCTGAATCCTCTTTTTGAATGTTTGGAATCCTTTTAACTTCGTCTGAATTAATTTCTTGTTCAATAGTACTCAACCCCCCTCCACGAATAAGATTCTTGTTGTTTTTCTTTCGTTTCTTTGTCGAACTATTAATAATATTAAGTCGTGCTTCATTAAGTACTTTATTTTCATCTTCTCCAGGTCTAATTATTTGAACTGTATAGTTTTCAGAAATAGGAGGTTCATCTAAAATTAGAATTGGGTTGAAACCCATAGAACTATAGATGTATTCCTCATCTTTAGTCATATTTACTGCAATTAAAATAGGTTCTTGCTTATTCTTTGGATTCTCAGAAGAGCTTTCTTCTGGAATTGCCTCTAAAGATTGTGTAGCAGGATTTTCAGTTGATGAATTTGTTTCCTCATTGATTGAGTTATTTTCGATATCTTTAATTTTGCCTATACGTTTCTTTTTGATATTATTGTCTTGCAAAACTTGAGGATCATTTTTTATACTTGAACTTGAACTTATAACACCAATTTCATTAGCGATTGGTCGCTTTTGATCCTTAATAGGAATAAATGTTAAATGACCTTGTCCTGAACAATTTGGACATTGTTTTCCAAATAACTCATAAATATTTTGTCCTTGTCTTTTTCTCGTCAGTTCAACTAGTCCAAGTTCTGTAAGTTGGGCAATCTGTGGACGAGCAGAATCATCTTTTATAGCAGTGGTAAAATGCTCCAATAACTGCAGTTGATCTCTTCTTGTATCCATATCAATAAAATCAATAATAATTACTCCACCAATATTTCTTAGCTTTAATTGTCTTGCTATTTCAATTGCGGCCTCACAATTTGTCCAAAGTACTGTTTCTCTAGAATTCGCAGAGCGAGTAAATGAACCTGAATTAACATCAATTACTGTTAATGCTTCTGTTGGCTCGATAATTATATAACCTCCAGAGGGTAAGTCTACCCTTGGTTTTAAGGCATCATTAATTGCTGAATTTACTCTATAAGTTTCGAATAAATCTTTGGATTCATCATGGGATTCTATTATTAAATCTTTAAAATCCTTACCAAGAAAATCTTTAACACGATCAATAGCTAAGGAATCTTCAACTATGACATGAGTAACATTAGGCCCCATATGATCTCTAAGTATTCTGTGTATAAAGTCTTCATCTCTATTTAATAAAATCGGTGGGGTACAACTCTCAGAGGCTTGTTGAATCAAATCCCATTGTTTTAGAAGATTTTCTAGATCATCTATTAAAAACTCCTCAGAAATACTTTCTGCTTCTGTTCTAATTAAAAGTCCAGTACTTGGTGGCTTTATAAGTACTCCCAATGCTCTAAGTCGATTTCTTTCAGATTCTGAATTTATTCTTCTTGAAATATTTACGCCTTGTCCATGTGGTTGAAGGATAAGAAATCTTCCAGGAAGCGCTAAATTTCCAGTTAACCTTGGACCTTTTGAGCCTGTGGGCTCTTTCATGACTTGTACTAAAACCTTTTGACGAGGTTCTAATAATTCTGTTATTCCTGCAGTAGCTTTTTTTAATCTTAAAGGGCCTAAATCACTGACATGAATAAATCCATTCTTTTCACTTTCTCCAATATTGACAAAAGCAGCATCTATTCCAGGGAGAACATTTTCAACAGTACCAAGAAACACATCTCCAATTTGGTAGCTACCTTGAGCCACAATTAATTCATCAGTTCGCTCATCGGTTAGCAAAGCGGCAATTCGCAAATGCTCAGCGATGATAATTTTCTGGGGCATATATAAAAATGGTTAGCTTTTAAAGGCTTTTAAAAGGACTTCCTTGCATAGAAAAGGCAATGAGTCTGTTAAGGAACTGTTAACGCCAAAAAAGTCTTTGAAGAGTTTTTTTAATACTGATCGAAATGTGAATTAAATATAATCCGGTTTGACATGCCGGAATTGCTTGAGGAGATTAGGTCTCTCTTCTAGGAAATGACGTTAATTAAGAACATCAGGGG
>QBWF01000051.1 GCA_003283665.1 Prochlorococcus sp. AG-315-I14
TTAAATTATGAGTCATTAGTCAGCGAACCTAATAAAGAGATTAAGTCTTTGATCTCTTGGTTGGGATGGGAATGGAACAATTCATATCTAACTCCTCAGCTAAATACTCGCTCAGTTTCAACAGCAAGTAATGTTCAAGTTCGGTCACCGATTCATTCAAAATCTATTGGTGGATGGAAAAACTACAAAGACATGCTTAAACCTGCCATTGAAATCCTTACTAAAACAGATAAATATCGAGACATAACTTCCTATAAGGAATTTATAAAACTGAGAAAAGTTTGAAGCTAACTATCCAAATACATTAGAAGAATCTATAAGCTTTAGATTTCCCAGGGAAGTGTCTAAGATCTGAAGAAGTTCTTATAATAAGAAAGTATTAGTCTATAACTATAATTTGTAGTCGTACAGTCCAAGTCAATAGTTCATGAAGAAAGTATTCATTCAGATCCCAGTCTTCCACGTAATAATTCTGGATAATGTCCGTGTCAAAATCATGTGAAGCTCATATGAGCCGACTATAAACTTCACAAAAATGACATTACATGAGAGATATCGTAAACAATTCTTAAAAGAACCTACTATGTATCTTGCTTAAGATATACAAATAATGCTTTTAGAATTAGTAGTAAAATCAGTACCAATAGAAAGTCTTTAAGAAAAAATGGAGGAAGCTGATAAAACAGAGGAAGGAAAAAAAGAAGTCACTGAAGTAACCACATGGTCCGTTCCATATCCTTTAAACGAGATTAAAGAATATATTAGTATTAGTCCCAATACGACTTCTAAGCCTTCTAAAGTAGAAATAATTAAGCAAGCATTTAAATTTCATTCACAAGGAAATATTACAGAAGCAGCAAAATATTATCAACATTTCATCAATCAAGGATTCAAAGATCACAGGGTTTTTTCTAACTACGGAACTATATTAATAGATCTAGGCAAATTACAAGAAGCGGAATTATCACTACAGAAGGCAATTGAACTTAAACCTGATTACTCAATTGCTCATTCCAATCTGGGATATGTATTAAGAGACCTTGGCAAATTAAAAGAAGCAGCAATATCTCTCAGCAAAGCAATTGAAATTAATCCTAATTTCGCTGATGCTCATTTCAATCTGGGAACCATATTAAAAGATCTTGGCAAACGACAAGAAGCAAGATTGGAAAAACAGAAAGGAATTGATATAAGTTTCATCCAACATATTGATTCTAAATATAGAGCAGATTGTTTGAAAAACTTAAGTCGCTCCAAATCACAATTAAAACAAGATTTATTTGCTCTAAGTGAATTGAATTTTAAAAAAAATGGTTTTTTCGTAGAATTCGGGTCTTACGATGGGTTGATTGGTTCTAATTCTTATCTATTAGAAAAATTTTTTAATTGGAATGGGATATTAGCTGAACCATCCATTTCCTGTCATCAGAAGTTAAAAGAAAATCGCTCTGTAATTATAGAGACTAAATGTGTATGGAAATCATCAGATAACGAAATCTTATTTAACGAACCTTTTTCATATAAACAAATGGCGACAATAGATAGTTTTTCGGATAAAAACCAAAAATTCTATAAGGAAGGAAAGAGATACAAAGTTAAAACAATTTCATTATTAGATTTATTAGATATAAATAATGCTCCAAAAGTTATAGATTATTTATCTATAGATACTGAAGGCAGTGAATATGACATTTTAAATGCTTTTGATTTTGAAAAGTATAAATTTCGAGTAATTACCTGTGAACATAATTTCACTCCTATGCGGGAGCAAATTTATAACCTTTTAATTAATAAAGGTTATAAAAGAAAATTAACAAATATATCAAGAGTTGATGATTGGTATATTTTAGCTGAATAAATTAATGTCTAATAAAGTTGAAATAAAATAACTATTTCCCATAAGATAAAAAACAAACAAACTTACAAAACTGGTCAAAATTTGAAGAGAAGCATCCACATGCCTTCAGAGAATGTTATCTATTCTTGGTTTGTAAAACGATAATCTGACGACTGAAAGAACATAAGAAATTTTGATTTTGTAGTGAAAGCCCTTTTTTCTACGATTTTTCTATAGAGATAGTAAAACACTCATATGGACAACCAACTCATAAAAGCCTAGTTATATCGCCATCATTTGTGCTGCATAAAACCGACACAAAACCATATAAATCGAATCATCTCTAGAAAGGAGACGTTTCTTTCTCT